>NZ_JBEAHA010000042.1:0-104366 GCF_040061975.1 Klebsiella sp. GG_Kp146 | reverse complement strand
GCACGACCTTGCCAAGGTCGGGGTCGCGAGTTCGAGTCTCGTTTCCCGCTCCAAATTTTCTTCCATCTCTTATTTATCCACAGTGCAATCCAGCGCCGGGGATGATTTTCATTTGGTCTGCAGAAATACTGTGAACAGAGTTATCCACAGGTTGTCGTTTCGTCTCTGACGGCGTAAATGCTTCGCTTTGTAAATAATATCTTTATATCTAATTGAAATTTAACAATTAAATTTCATTTCGAAATGTTAATCCGATCACTTGACCTCGGTCTGCGCCTTGAAACGCAATGTGTTTTAGATTTTATTCACAGCCTGTGAATGAATCAGGCGTCGCGCGGCAGCCCTTTCTCTACCACCCTGACCAGACGTAATTTTTTCGGCAGCTGTACTTCAACGGCGTCGGCGCTCCGTTTTTTCAGCTGCTGGGCCATCGCCCACTCAATGTGTTCGTCGAGAAGCGGGTGCTCGCCCAGGCGACTCTCCAGCGCGCGAAGATGGGCTTCATCCCAGGGCGCATTACCCAGCGCGACGGCGATATTACGCAGCCAGCGCAGGTGACCAATGCGACGAATCGCCGACCCTTCGGTCACCTTCAGAAACCACGATTCGCTCCAGGCGAACAGCTCCACCAGCGGCGGGGCATGCAGCGCCTGGCGCGGACTGAAATCCTCTTCATCGGTGAGCTGTGAGAAACGGTTCCACGGGCAGATGAGCTGGCAGTCGTCACAGCCATAGATCCGGTTGCCGATGAGCGGACGGAATTCCTCCGGGATCGCGCCTTCCAGTTCGATGGTGAGATAGGAGATGCAGCGGCGGGCGTCGACGGTATAGGGCTCGACGATGGCCCCGGTGGGGCAGATGGTCATGCAGGCGACGCAGCGTCCACACTCCTCCGCGACCGGGCTGTCGACCGGCAGGGGCAGGTCAATCAGCAGTTCGCCGAGGAAAAAGAAGGAGCCGGCGTCGCGGCTTAAGATAAGTGAGTGCTTACCTGTCCATCCAAGGCCCGCTTTTTCTGCGATGGGCCGCTCCAGGATAGGCGCGGAATCGACAAACGGTCTAAAATTGAGCGAAGCACACTGTTCCTGAATCTTCTCACCCAGTTTTTTCAGGCGATTACGTAGCAGCTTATGATAATCACGCCCAAGGGCATAACGGCTGACGTAACCCAGCGCGGGATCTTTCAGGGTGCGGGCAAAGGCGGCGTTGGCGGGCAGATAGTTCATCCGCACGCTGATGACGCGTAACGTACCGGGCAGCAGTTCGTGGGGGCGGGCGCGCATCATACCGTGACGAGCCATCCACTCCATTTCGCCGTGGTATTGTTTATCCAGCCATGCCTGCAGTTTGGGTTCACTGGCGCTAAGGTCGGTATCGGCGATACCGACCTGCTGGAACCCGAGTTCTGTGCCCCATTGTTTGATTTGTTGCGCTAACTGAACGAGATCGAGGGGCTGTGACATGATGGACCATACAATGACGAAAAACCCTGACAGTATACCATACAACATTTGGCCTGCGGAGGCGCTGCGCCTGGCCGAACGAGAGGCAGCGGACAGCCTGGGACTGACGCTGTTTGAACTGATGCAGCGCGCAGGCGAGGCGGCGTTCCAGCTGGCCAGCCGCGCTTTTCCTGACAGCGCGCACTGGCTGATCCTCTGCGGGCATGGCAACAACGGCGGCGACGGATATGTCGTCGCGCGTCTGGCCCAGGCCGCCGGGCGGCGGGTGACGCTGCTGGCGGTGGAGAGTGACAACCCGCTGCCGGAAGAGGCGCAGGCGGCGCGGGAGGCATGGCTTAACGCCGGCGGCGTGATCCATGCGGCCACTGTCCCCTGGCCAGACGATATCTCACTGATTATTGACGGCCTGCTTGGCACCGGGTTGCGCAGTGCGCCGCGCGAATCCATCGCGGCGCTCATCCACCAGGCGAACCACCATCCTGCGCCGGTGGTGGCTCTGGATATCCCTTCCGGCCTGAATGCGCAGACCGGCGCGACGCCGGGGGCGGTCATTCAGGCCGACCATACGCTGACGTTTATTGCGCTCAAGCCGGGGCTGCTGACCGGCAAGGCGCGGGATGTCGTCGGGCAGCTCCACCATCATGCGCTGGGGCTTGAGCGCTGGCTCGCCGGACAAAGTACTCCCCTGACGCGATTTTGCACCGCCCACCTTGCCGACTGGCTGCCGCCGCGTCGGGCTACCTCCCATAAGGGCGATCACGGCAAGCTGGCGATCGTCGGCGGCGATCGCGGCACGGCAGGCGCGATTCGCATGTGCGGTGAAGCGGCTTTACGCGCCGGCGCAGGGCTGGTGCGAGTACTCACTCACCCTGAGAGCGTGGCGCCCATTGTCACCGCCCGGCCGGAATTAATGGTGGATGAACTGACGCCGCAGACTCTGAAAGCCGCGCTGGAATGGGCGGATGTGGTGGCGATTGGCCCGGGCCTGGGGCAGAACGAGTGGGGACGCAGCGCCCTGCGCATGGTGGAAAGTGTTAACAAACCGATGGTCTGGGACGCAGACGCGCTGAACCTGCTGGCATTCAATCCCGATAAACGTCACAATCGCGTGCTGACGCCGCACCCCGGCGAAGCGGCCCGTCTGCTGAACGTCAGCGTGGCAGAAATTGAAAGCGATCGCTTACTTTCTGCGCAGCGTCTGGTAAAACGGTATGGCGGCGTGGTCGTGCTAAAAGGCGCGGGCACGGTGGTGGCCAGTGAAAGCGGGGCGATGGGCATTATCGACGCCGGCAATGCCGGTATGGCCAGCGGCGGAATGGGCGATGTGCTCACTGGCATTATTGCCGCATTGTTAGGACAGCACCAGACGCCGTATGATGCTGCCTGTGCCGGGTGCGTCGCGCATGGCGATGCCGCCGACCGACTGGCCGCCCGCGAGGGCACCCGCGGCATGCTGGCGACCGATCTCTTTTCCACGCTCAGGCGTGTTGTTAACCCGGATGTGATTGACGTAGACCATGATTAACCGAGTGATTCCTTTACCCGATGAGCAGGCCACGCTGGCCCTGGGCGACCGTATTGCGCAGGCCTGTACCGGCGCCACCGTGATTTACCTGTATGGTGACTTAGGCGCGGGGAAAACCACCTTTAGCCGCGGCTTTTTACAGGCGCTCGGTCACCGCGGCAATGTCAAAAGCCCAACCTATACCCTGGTGGAGCCGTACACCCTCGACAAACTGATGGTGTATCACTTCGATCTCTACCGCCTGGCGGATCCTGAGGAGCTGGAATTTATGGGGATCCGCGATTATTTTGCCGACGATGCCATCTGCCTGGTGGAATGGCCGCAGCAAGGCGCAGGTGTCCTGCCTGACCCGGACGTTGAAATTCACCTTGATTACCAGGCACAAGGGCGTGAGGCGCGCATGACCGCGATCTCCTCACGGGGTGAATCTTTACTGGCGCGTTTAGCCATTTAGCCTGAAGGATGACGGGATGAAGTATCGCATAACCACCTGGCTTGCCGCTGCGCTGATGCTGTCGAGTCTTCACGCCACTGCGGCGAGTTTATCCGATATCCAGGTCTCCAACGGAGACCAGCAGGCCCGTATTACTCTTAGCTTTGTCGGTGAACCGGAGTATTCCTTTACCCCGCAGGGCAAACGACTGGTGGCGCTGGATATCAAGCAGACCGGCGTATTGCAGGGACTGCCGCTGAAATTTAGCGGCAGCAACCTGGTGAAGAGTATTCGCGCCGGTACGCCGCAGGATACGCAGACGCTGCGTCTGCTGGTGGATCTGACGGAAGATGGCAAAACCCGGGCGGTGAAGCAGCAGAACGGGGCGAATTACACGGTGGTCTTTACCATCAACGCCGACGCGCCGCCACCGCCGCCGCCGCCTCCTGTGGTGGTGAAACGGGCCGACCCGCCGCCGGTAATGCCTTCCCGGACGGCGACGGCGGGACGCAATCCGTTTAGCTCGTCGGGCCACGATCGGCAGACGGTGATGACCCCCTCGCAGCCGGCGATGACCAACAATCAGACCGTGACCCGTCCGGCGGCCCGCACGGTGTCGGCGCAGGATAAGGTGATTATCGCCATCGACGCCGGGCACGGCGGTCAGGATCCTGGCGCGATTGGCCCGAATGGCACCAAAGAGAAGAACGTGACTATCGCTATCGCGCGCAAGCTGCGGGCGCTGCTGAACGCCGATCCGCAGTTTAAACCGGTGCTGACCCGTGACGGGGATTACTTTATTTCGGTAATGGGGCGCTCGGATGTGGCGCGTAAGCAAAACGCCAACTTCCTCGTCTCAATCCATGCCGACGCCGCGCCAAACCGCGATGCCACCGGCGCCTCGGTATGGGTGCTCTCGAACCGTCGCGCCAACAGTGAAATGGCCGGCTGGCTGGAGCAGCATGAGAAGCAGTCTGAACTGCTCGGCGGAGCGGGCGATGTGCTGGCGAACAGCCAGGCCGATCCCTACCTGAGCCAGGCGGTGCTGGATCTGCAGTTCGGTCACTCCCAGCGCGTCGGCTACGATGTGGCGACCAACGTACTCAGCCAGCTGCAGCGGATTGGCAATCTGCATAAGCGCCGTCCTGAGCATGCCAGCCTCGGCGTACTGCGCTCGCCGGACATTCCGTCGATTCTCGTGGAAACAGGCTTTATCAGTAACAACGGGGAAGAACGGCTACTGGGGAGCGATGATTACCAGGAGCAGATTGCGGAGGCGATTTACAACGGTCTGCGCAACTACTTTATGCAGCATCCGCTGCAGTCGGCGCCTCGCGGCGAGGCGGCGCAGACCGCCAGCGCCGCAGCGCCAGGCGGGATGTTGATTAACTAAGGAGCAGGGGATGCCGATTCAGGTTCTGCCGCCGCAGCTCGCCAACCAGATTGCCGCCGGCGAAGTGGTGGAACGGCCCGCGTCGGTGGTGAAAGAGCTGGTTGAAAACAGCCTTGATGCGGGCGCCACGCGAATTGATATTGATATCGAACGCGGCGGCGCGAAGCTCATTCGCATTCGCGATAACGGCTGCGGCATCAAAAAAGACGAGCTGGCGCTGGCCCTGGCTCGCCACGCGACCAGCAAAATCGCCTCGCTCGACGATCTCGAAGCCATTATCAGCCTCGGTTTTCGCGGCGAAGCGCTGGCCAGTATCAGCTCGGTGGCGCGTCTGACGCTCACCTCGCGCACGGCGGAACAGCAGGAAGCCTGGCAGGCGTATGCCGAAGGCCGCGATCAGGCGGTGACGGTGAAGCCGGCGGCGCACCCGGTCGGCACCACCCTGGAAGTCCTCGATCTGTTCTACAACACCCCGGCGCGGCGCAAATTTATGCGTACCGAAAAGACCGAGTTCGGCCACATTGACGAGGTGGTCCGCCGCATTGCGCTGGCGCGCTTCGACGTCACCATCAACCTCAGCCATAACGGCAAGGTGATGCGCCAGTATCGGGCAGTCGCTCAGGATGGCCAACGGGAGCGGCGGCTGGGAACCATCTGTGGCGCCGCCTTTCTTGAACATGCCCTGGCGATTGAGTGGCAGCATGGCGATCTGACCCTGCGCGGCTGGGTCGCCGATCCGCTGCATACCACCCCTGCGCTGGCGGAAATTCAGTATTGCTACGTTAACGGGCGGATGATGCGCGACCGGCTGATCAACCACGCTATCCGCCAGGCCTGTGAAGACAAACTGGGGGCCGATCAGCAGCCGGCGTTTGTGCTGTATCTGGAGATCGATCCCCATCAGGTGGATGTGAACGTCCACCCGGCCAAGCATGAGGTGCGTTTCCATCAGTCGCGCCTGGTGCATGACTTTATCTACCAGGGCGTACTGAGCGTGCTGCAGCAGCAACTTGACGCGCCGCTGGCGGAAAAAGACGACCCGCCGGCGCCCCGTGCGATGCCGGAGAACCGGATCGCGGCGGGCGGCAACCAGTTTGCGCGGCCGTCGGAAGCGCGTGAACCGGCAACCCGTTTCAGCATCACGCCATCGCGTGAGCCTGCGGCCTCCAGCGGCAGGCCGGGCGGCGCGAGCTGGCCGCACGCGCAGCCGGGTTACCAGAAGCAGCAAGGGGCGCTTTATCGTCAGTTGCTCGACACGCCAACGGCGCCAAAGCCCGCGTTACAGACTCCGGGCACGGCGGAACTGGCCGGTCACAGCCAGAGCTTTGGCAGAGTGCTGACGATTGTGAGCCGCGACTGCGCGCTGCTCGAGCGCGAGGGCGGACTGGCGCTGCTGTCGTTGACCGTTGCCGAGCGCTGGCTGCGCCAGGCGCAGTTAACCCCGGGAGCAGAGGCCGTCTGTGCCCAGCCGCTGCTGATCCCCCTGCGGTTAAAAGTGACGGAAGGGGAAAAACAGGCGCTGGCCGCCGCGCAGCCGGCGCTGACGCAGCTGGGGATCGATATGCATACCGATGCCCTGCACGTGACGGTGCGCGCGGTCCCTTTACCCTTAAGACAACAAAATTTACAAATCTTGATTCCTGAACTGATAGGCTACCTGGCGCAGCAAAACGCATTCGACGTCGGCAATATCGCCCAATGGATGGCGCGTAATCTGACGAGCGAACAGACGTCATGGAATATGGCGCAGGCGATTGCGCTGCTGGCGGACGTTGAGCGTCTTTGCCCGCAGCTGGTGAGAACGCCGCCGGGTGGCCTGTTACAACCTGTAGATCTCCATTCGGCGATGAATGCCCTGAAAGATGAATGATGTAACCGAGGCGAGCCTGCCCAAGGCAATTTTTTTAATGGGCCCGACGGCCTCCGGCAAAACCGCGCTGGCGATAGCCTTACGTAAAGTTTTGCCAGTAGAGTTGATTAGTGTTGATTCCGCCCTCATTTATCGGGGAATGGATATTGGCACCGCCAAACCGGATGCCGCAGAGCTGAGCGCCGCGCCGCACCGGCTGCTGGATATTTTAGATCCTGCAGAGGCCTATTCCGCGGCGGATTTTCGCCGCGATGCGCTGGCGGCGATGGCGGAAATTGTCGCCGC
Source organism: Klebsiella sp. GG_Kp146 (assembly GCF_040061975.1). Classification (NCBI taxonomy): domain Bacteria; kingdom Pseudomonadati; phylum Pseudomonadota; class Gammaproteobacteria; order Enterobacterales; family Enterobacteriaceae; genus Klebsiella; species Klebsiella sp. GG_Kp146. The sequence continues at coordinate 97,397 of NZ_JBEAHA010000042.1, read as the reverse complement.
CGGGCGAATTCCGCTGTTAGTCGGCGGGACGATGTTGTATTTCAAAGCGTTGCTGGAAGGATTGTCGCCCTTACCGTCCGCTGACCCAGAGGTCAGAGCGCGGATTGAGCGGCAGGCCGCAGAGCAGGGGTGGAACGCGTTACATCAGCAGTTACAGGAGATCGATCCCGTGGCGGCTGCGCGTATTCATCCAAATGATCCGCAAAGGCTTTCCCGGGCACTGGAAGTTTTTTTCATTTCGGGTAAAACTTTAACGGAACTGACGCAAACGTCAGGAGACGCTCTGCCATATCAGGTGCATCAGTTCGCCATCGCCCCGGCGAGCCGTGAACTGCTCCATCAACGCATAGAACAGCGTTTTCATCAGATGTTAGCTTCAGGTTTTGAAGCAGAAGTACGGGCGCTTTTTGCCCGCGGAGATTTGCATACGGATATGCCTTCCATCCGTTGTGTCGGATACCGCCAGATGTGGTCATATCTCAATGGCGAGATCCCATATGATGAGATGGTTTATCGAGGTGTTTGCGCCACGAGACAGTTAGCCAAACGTCAGGTCACCTGGCTGCGCGGTTGGGAAGGTGTGCACTGGTTAGACAGTGAACAACCTGAACAAGCGCTCAACAAAGTATTACAGGTTGTTGGTGCGAGCCAGAACTGAACGTGTACAATTAAACGGTATCGTGCGTAATTTTTTTTGAGAATCGTAAGGTTCTGAGTACAAAACAAGCATACATATAAGGAAAAGAGAGAATGGCTAAGGGGCAATCTTTACAAGATCCGTTCCTGAACGCTTTGCGTCGGGAACGCGTTCCGGTTTCTATTTATTTGGTGAATGGTATCAAGCTGCAAGGGCAAATTGAGTCTTTCGATCAGTTCGTGATCCTGTTGAAGAACACGGTCAGCCAGATGGTCTATAAGCACGCAATTTCTACTGTTGTCCCGTCTCGCCCGGTGTCTCACCACAGCAACAATGCTGGCGGCGGTTCCAGTAACTATCACCACGGTGGTAGCGCGCAGGGCTCTTCTGCGCCACAACAAGACAGCGACGACGCCGAATAAGGCTAGTGCTGTTTTTCCACGCCGGGGAGCCAGGTTTTCTGCGTTCCCCGCTGGTATTTTATAAGGGGTTTACGCTTGTTTGACCGTTATGACGCCGGTGAGCAGGCGGTACTGGTACACATCTATTTTTCGCAAGACAAAGATATGGAAGACCTCCAGGAGTTTGAAACTCTGGCCTCTTCCGCCGGTGTCGAAGCAATGCAGGTGATTACCGGTAGCCGTAAAGCACCGCACCCGAAGTATTTTGTTGGTGAAGGTAAGGCAGTCGAAATTGCGGAAGCCGTTAAAGCGACCGGCGCTTCGGTCGTGCTCTTCGATCATGCCCTGAGTCCGGCGCAAGAACGCAACCTGGAACGCCTGTGCGAATGCCGGGTTATCGATCGTACCGGTCTTATTTTAGATATTTTCGCTCAGCGCGCGCGCACCCATGAAGGGAAACTGCAGGTCGAGCTGGCGCAGCTGCGCCATATGGCGACCCGCCTTGTCCGCGGCTGGACCCACCTTGAAAGACAAAAGGGCGGGATCGGTTTGCGTGGCCCGGGTGAAACCCAGCTCGAAACTGACCGTCGTTTATTGCGTAACCGCATCATGCAGATCCTGTCGCGGCTGGAAAAAGTCGAAAAACAGCGTGAGCAGGGGCGGCGGTCGCGCGCGAAAGCCGATATTCCAACCGTGTCGCTGGTGGGCTACACCAACGCCGGAAAATCAACGCTCTTTAACCAGATCACCGCCGCCGAGGTCTATGCCGCGAACCAGCTGTTCGCGACCCTGGACCCGACGCTGCGCCGCATTGACGTCCCTGACGTCGGCGAAACGGTGCTGGCCGATACCGTCGGCTTTATTCGCCACCTGCCGCACGATCTGGTGGCCGCGTTTAAAGCGACGTTGCAGGAGACGCGTCAGGCGACGCTGCTGCTGCATGTGATTGACGCGGCGGATGTCCGCGTGCAGGAAAACATTGATGCGGTAAATACGGTTCTCGCTGAAATTGAGGCCGATGAGATCCCGGCGCTGCTGGTGATGAACAAAATCGACATGCTGGACGATTTTGAACCGCGCATCGATCGCGACGATGAAAATAAACCGATTCGGGTCTGGCTTTCCGCTCAGACCGGGGTTGGCGTACCACTGCTTTTTCAGGCGTTAACGGAGCGCCTTTCCGGTGAAGTGGCCCAGCATACGCTGCGCTTACCGCCGAAAGAAGGGCGACTGAGAAGCCGTTTCTATCAGCTTCAGGCGATAGAAAAAGAGTGGATGGAGGATGACGGCAGCGTGAGTCTGCAGGTGCGCATGCCGATCGTTGACTGGCGGCGCCTCTGTAAGCAAGAGCCAACGCTTGTTGACTATGTGGTTTGACCTTGCAGCTTGCCTGAAGATATTGACCCCTGTGGGGATATCAAAAACAAATATGGAGCATATACATGGCGTGGAATCAGCCCGGTAATAACGGACAGGACCGCGACCCGTGGGGGAGCAGCAAACCTGGCGGCAACTCTGAGGGAAATGGCAACAAAGGCGGTCGCGAGCAGGGGCCGCCGGATCTGGATGATATCTTCCGCAAGTTAAGTAAAAAACTTGGCGGGCTCGGCGGCGGCAAGGGCGGACTGGGCGGCGGCAATAGCGCGCAGGGACCTCGCGGACCGATGGGCGGGCGTATTGTCGGCATCGTTGCCGCGGCGGCAGTGATTATCTGGGCGGCCAGCGGTTTCTATACTATTAAAGAAGCCGAACGCGGCGTGGTCACCCGTTTTGGTAAGTTCAGCCATCTGGTTGAGCCGGGCCTGAACTGGAAGCCGACCTTTATCGATAACGTGCAGGCAGTAAACGTGGAGTCGGTACGTGAACTGGCGGCGTCCGGCGTCATGTTGACCTCTGACGAAAACGTGGTGCGCGTTGAGATGAACGTGCAGTACCGCGTCACCGATCCGGAGCGCTATCTGTTTAGCGTCACCAGCGCGGACGACAGCCTGCGTCAGGCCACCGACAGCGCGCTGCGCGGGGTGATCGGTAAATACACTATGGATCGCATTCTGACCGAAGGTCGTACCGTGATCCGTAGCGATACTCAGCGTGAGCTGGAAGAGACGATTCGCCCGTACAACATGGGCATCACTCTGCTGGACGTCAACTTCCAGACGGCACGTCCGCCGGAAGAGGTGAAAGCCGCGTTTGACGATGCCATTGCCGCGCGTGAGAACGAACAGCAGTACATTCGTGAAGCGGAGGCTTACACCAACGAAGTCCAGCCGCGCGCGAATGGTCAGGCGCAGCGTATCCTCGAAGAGGCACGCGCCTATAAGACCCAGACCGTCCTGGAAGCCCAGGGTGAAGTGGCTCGCTTTGCTAAGATCCTGCCGGAATACAAAGCCGCGCCGGAGATTACCCGCGAGCGTCTGTACATCGAAACGATGGAAAAAGTGCTGAGCCACACCCGTAAAGTGCTGGTTAATGACAGCAAAAACGGCAATCTGATGGTTCTGCCGCTGGACCAGATGCTGAAAGGCGCCGCTGCGCCGGCAGCAAAGAGCGATAGCAGTGACGCCAGCGATCTGCTGCGTCTGCCGCCTGCATCCAGCACTGGCAGCGCCAGCACCTCATCAACCTCGAGCTCAACCGGGGGTAGCATTATGGACCAACGCCGCGCTAACGCGCAGCGTAACGACTACCAGCGTCAGGGGGAATAACGATGCGTAAATCTGTTATCGCGATCATTGTCATCGTGCTGGTAGTGCTCTACATGTCAGTCTTTGTCGTGAAGGAGGGCGAGCGCGGTATCACGCTGCGTTTCGGTAAAGTTCTGCGCGACGACGAAAACAAGCCGCTGGTATATGCGCCAGGCCTGCACTTCAAGATCCCGTTTATCGAATCGGTGAAAATGCTGGATGCGCGTATTCAGACCATGGATAACCAGGCTGACCGTTTTGTCACCAAAGAGAAGAAAGACCTGATCGTCGACTCCTATATTAAATGGCGCATCAGCGACTTCAGCCGTTACTACCTGGCCACCGGCGGCGGCGACGTCTCCCAGGCAGAGGTGCTGCTGAAGCGTAAATTCTCGGACCGTCTGCGTTCTGAAATCGGCCGTTTGGATGTGAAAGACATCGTCACCGACTCCCGTGGCCGTCTGACGCTGGAAGTGCGTGATGCGCTGAACTCAGGGTCGGCCGGTACGGAAGACGAGGTTAGCACGCCGGCAGCTGACGACGCGATTGCCAAAGCGGCAGAGCGCGTGGAAGCTGAAACCAACGGCAAAGTGCAGGTGATCAACCCGAACAGTATGGCGGCGCTGGGTATTGAAGTCGTCGACGTGCGTATCAAGCAGATCAACCTGCCGGCGGAAGTGTCGGAAGCGATCTACAACCGTATGCGCGCGGAGCGTGAAGCGGTTGCTCGTCGCCACCGTTCACAGGGTCAGGAAGAGGCGGAAAAACTGCGCGCGACCGCGGACTATGAAGTCACCAAGACGCTGGCGGAAGCCGAGCGCCAGGGCCGTATCCTGCGTGGTGAAGGCGATGCGGAATCGGCAAAACTGTTTGCCGACGCGTTCAGCCAGGATCCGGGCTTCTATTCCTTTATTCGTAGCCTGCGCGCCTATGAGAAGAGCTTCCAGAGCAATCAGGATGTCATGGTCCTGAGCCCGGATAGCGATTTCTTCCGCTATATGCGTTCACCGGATTCGGTGCGTAAATAAGTCGAAGATGACGGTAACCTACAGTGGTTAATGCAAAAAGGCGCCTGAGACAGGCGCCTTTTTTATGCTACGACGGCATGAATTAGTTGCCGAGCAGCTTGTTCAGCAGGCCGCCGATCACCGGCAGGCCCGCCAGCGTACTTTCGATGGTGCCGCCGATAGATGAGCCAACGCTTTCGCCCAGGGTTTTGCCCAGGTCCGGCGCCAGATCGGCCAGATTAATGGTGCCAATCAGCGGCAGGTTGATGCTCAGGACATCGGTGCCCATCGTCCATACGGCGGCGCCGACCTTGCTACCTAAGGAGGCCATGCCATCCTGTAACCAGCCTGCGCCGCTCACATTTTCGATTTCAAATGCGGTTAATTCTCTCATGATAATCTTCCTGATTATGTAGACGTACCGGGTTGTAGTACGCGGCGGCATAGTTACAGTTTAAAAAATATCCATCAATACAATTAGTTGTGAATTATGTTTCACTTTGCTGGTTCATAATGAAGCTGAAATACGGGACAATGTGAAATGAGTGCATGAATTCACTATGCTGGCCGATGACGCCTGCGAAGGCGGCGATGATACTTTTCAATTAGGGTTGACGATGAACTCCACCATTTGGCTGGCGCTGGCGCTGGTTTTAGTACTCGAAGGGCTTGGCCCGCTACTTTATCCGCGCGCCTGGCGCAAGATGGTCGCCAGCCTGAGCCAGCTCCCGGATAATTTATTGCGGCGCTTTGGCGGCGGACTTGTGGTTGCCGGGATTGTGATCTACTACATGTTGAGGAAATCGATTGGCTGATCAAAAAGTGGTCGGATTTGCCTTATTTTGGATGCAAAAAGTGCTGTAACTCTGAAAAAGCGATGGTAGAATCCATTTTTAAGCAAACGGTGATTTTGAAAAATGGGTAACAACGTCGTCGTACTGGGCACCCAATGGGGTGACGAAGGTAAAGGGAAGATCGTCGATCTCCTGACAGAACGGGCTAAATATGTTGTGCGCTACCAGGGTGGTCACAACGCCGGCCATACTCTCGTAATCAACGGTGAAAAAACCGTTCTCCATCTTATTCCATCAGGCATTCTGCGTGAAAACGTCACCAGCATCATCGGTAACGGCGTCGTGCTGTCTCCGGCTGCGCTGATGAAAGAGATGAAGGGCCTGGAAGACCGTGGTATCCCGGTTCGCGAGCGTCTGCTGCTCTCTGAAGCCTGCCCGCTTATCCTTGACTATCACGTGGCGCTGGACGTGGCGCGTGAAAAAGCGCGCGGCGCGAAGGCGATCGGCACCACCGGTCGCGGCATCGGCCCGGCTTACGAAGATAAAGTCGCTCGTCGCGGTCTGCGCGTTGGCGATCTGTTCGATAAAGCAACCTTCGCCGATAAACTGAAAGAAGTGATGGAATATCACAACTTCCAGCTGGTGAACTTCTACAAAGCAGAAGCGGTTGACTACCAGAAAGTGCTGGATGATGTGATGGCGATTGCCGACATCCTGACCGGCATGGTGGTGGACGTTTCCGACCTGCTGGATCAGGCGCGTAAACGCGGCGACTTCGTGATGTTCGAAGGCGCGCAGGGCACGCTGCTGGATATCGACCATGGTACTTATCCGTACGTAACCTCTTCCAACACCACCGCCGGTGGCGTGGCGACCGGCTCCGGCCTGGGCCCGCGTTATGTGGATTACGTTCTGGGTATCATCAAAGCTTACTCGACTCGCGTAGGCGCGGGTCCGTTCCCGACCGAGCTGTTTGATGAAACCGGCGAGTTCCTCTGCAAGCAGGGTAACGAATTCGGCGCCACCACCGGTCGTCGTCGTCGTACCGGCTGGCTGGACGCCGTCGCGGTTCGTCGCGCGGTGCAGATTAACTCCCTGTCCGGCTTCTGCCTGACTAAACTGGACGTCCTCGACGGCCTGAAAGAAGTGAAAATCTGCGTTGGCTACCGTATGCCGGATGGCCGCGAAGTGACCACCACTCCGCTGGCAGCCGACAACTGGGAAGGTATCGAGCCTATCTACGAAACCATGCCGGGCTGGTCTGAAACCACCTTCGGCGTGAAAGAGCGCAGCGGCCTGCCGCAGGCAGCGCTGAACTACATCCAGCGTATTGAAGAGCTGACCGGCGTTCCGGTTGATATCATCTCTACCGGTCCAGACCGTACCGAGACCATGATTCTGCGCGACCCGTTCGACGCATAATCACTCGCAAGGGGCGCCGTTCGGGCGCCCTTGTTTTTGCTGTTCGCCCGCCCCATTTCAAATAAATTAGCGGCCTGAGCGCTGGCTGGTTTATCATCAATAATAATGATGTCGCTCGACATACCCTGTTTTCTTTTCCCTGAGGTTTATGTGCAGTTAACGAGTTTCACCGATTACGGACTACGGGCGCTGATTTATATGGCGTCGCTGCCGGAAGGACGGATGACCAGTATCTCGGAAGTGACCGAGGTCTATGGCGTCTCCCGTAATCATATGGTTAAAATAATCAATCAGTTAAGTCGCATGGGCTACGTAACTGCCGTGCGGGGGAAGAACGGGGGCATTCGCCTCGGCAAACCAGCAGGACAGATCCGCGTCGGTGACGTGGTGCGCGACCTTGAACCCTTATCGCTGGTCAACTGCAGCAGCGAGTTTTGCCACATTACACCAGCCTGTCGTTTGAAACAGGCGCTAGCTGAAGCCGCGCAGAGTTTTCTCAAGGAACTGGATAACTATACGCTGGCTGATTTGGTTGAGAAGAATCAACCGCTTTATAAATTATTGCTGGTGGAGTGACGCCACTCTGCCGGAGATGACAACGGAGGAACCGATATGTCACAAGATCCATTCCAGGAACGCGAAGCTGAGAAGTACGCGAACCCAATCCCGAGCCGGGAATTTATCCTCGAACATTTAACCAAACGGGAAAAGCCTGCCAGCCGCGATGAGCTGGCCATCGAGTTAAATATCGAGGGCGAAGAGCAAACCGAAGCGCTGCGCCGCCGCCTGCGCGCGATGGAGCGCGACGGTCAGCTGGTCTTCACCCGTCGTCAGTGCTATGCGCTGCCGGAGCGCCTTGATCTCCTCAAAGGAACCGTTATCGGCCACCGTGATGGCTATGGTTTCCTGCGCGTTGAAGGGCGCAAAGACGATCTCTACCTGTCGTCAGAGCAGATGAAAACCTGTATTCATGGCGACCAGGTGCTGGCCCAACCGCTGGGCGCGGACCGCAAGGGCCGCCGCGAAGCGCGCATTGTCCGCGTCCTGGTGCCGAAAACCAGCCAGATTGTTGGCCGCTACTTTACCGACGCTGGCGTCGGTTTCGTCGTCCCGGACGACAGTCGCCTGAGCTTCGATATCCTGATCCCGCCGGAAGAGATCATGGGCGCGCGGATGGGCTACGTGGTGGTGGTCGAGCTGACCCAGCGCCCGACCCGTCGCACCAAAGCCGTGGGGAAAATCGTCGAAGTGCTGGGCGACAACATGGGTACCGGTATGGCCGTCGATATGGCGCTGCGCACCCATGAAATTCCATACGTCTGGCCGCCGGCGGTAGAAAACCAGGTTTCCGGCCTGAAAGAGCAGGTGCCGGAAGAGGCGAAAGCCGGGCGCGTCGATCTGCGCTCCCTGCCGCTGGTCACCATTGACGGCGAAGATGCCCGCGACTTCGATGACGCGGTGTACTGCGAGAAGAAACGCGGCGGCGGCTGGCGCCTGTGGGTAGCCATTGCCGACGTCAGCTACTACGTGCGTCCAGGGACGCCGCTGGACGCTGAAGCGCGCAGCCGCGGAACCTCGGTCTACTTCCCGTCGCAGGTGGTGCCGATGCTGCCGGAAGTGCTGTCTAACGGTCTGTGCTCGCTGAACCCGCAGGTCGATCGCCTGTGCATGGTGTGCGAGATGACGATTTCGTCAAAAGGCCGTCTGACCGGTTATAAATTCTATGAAGCGGTGATGAGTTCACATGCTCGCCTGACCTATACCAAGGTGTGGCATATGCTGCAGGGCGACCAGGAGCTGCGTGAGCACTACGCGCCGCTGGTGAAGCATATTGAAGAACTGCATAACCTCTACAAGGTGCTCGATGGCGCCCGCGAAGAGCGTGGCGGTATCTCATTTGAAAGTGAAGAAGCTAAATTCATCTTCAACGCAGAGCGCCGTATCGAGCGTATCGAACAGACCCAGCGTAACGATGCGCACAAGCTGATTGAAGAGTGCATGATCCTGGCGAACATCTCCGCTGCGCGCTTCGTTGAGAAGGCGCAGGAGCCGGCGCTGTTCCGTATTCACGATAAGCCGAGCACCGAGGCGATTACCGCGTTCCGCAGCGTGCTGGCGGAACTGGGTCTGGAACTGCCGGGCGGCAACAAGCCGGAGCCGCGCGATTACGCCGAACTGCTGACCTCCATCGCCGATCGCCCGGATGCGGAAATGCTGCAGACGATGCTCCTGCGGTCGATGAAGCAGGCGGTCTATGATCCGGAAAACCGCGGCCACTTTGGCCTCGCGCTGCAGTCCTATGCCCACTTCACCTCGCCGATCCGTCGTTACCCGGATCTGTCGCTGCACCGCGCCATCAAATATCTGCTGGCCAAAGAGCAGGGGCATAAAGGCAATAGCACGGAGACCGGCGGCTGGCACTACAGCATGGAAGAGATGCTGCAGCTGGGCGAGCACTGCTCGATGACCGAACGTCGCGCCGATGAAGCGACGCGCGAAGTCTCCGACTGGCTGAAGTGTGACTTCATGCAGGATCAGGTAGGCAATATCTTCTCCGGGGTTATCGCCAGCGTGACCGGCTTTGGCTTCTTCGTTCGTCTCAACGATCTGTTTATCGACGGCCTGGTACATGTTTCCTCCCTCGATAACGATTACTATCGTTTCGACCAGGTGGGGCAGCGTCTGATCGGCGAGTCCGGCGGGCAGACCTATCGCCTGGGCGACCGCGTGGAAGTCCGTGTGGAAGCGGTCAACATGGACGAGCGTAAAATCGACTTTACCCTGATCTCCAGCGAGCGCGCGCCGCGTAATGTCGGCAAAACCGCCCGTGAGAAAGCGAAAAAGAGCACCTCCGGCAAACCGGGCGGCCGTCGTCGTCAGGTTGGTAAGCAGGTGAACTTCGAGCCGGACAGCGCGTTCCGCAAAGAAAAAGACCAGGCGAAAGCGAAGCCGAAAGGCGAGAAGAAAGCGAAAAAACCGTCGGCGAAAACGCAGAAAATCGCCGCCGCGACCAAAGCCAAGCGCGCGGCAAAGAAGAAGAGCGCCGAGTGATTGACCACCCTTCACTCTGAAGTCTGCTGACGCAGGACGGGGTGAAGGGTGGATAACAGAACCTAAAACGAGTACATCAATGAGTGAAATGATTTACGGCATCCATGCGGTGCAGGCACTGCTGGAGCGCGCACCTGAGCGTTTTCAGGAAGTTTATATTCTGAAAGGCCGTGAGGATAAGCGTCTGCTGCCGCTGATCCACGCGCTGGAAGCGCAGGGCGTGGTGATTCAGCTGGCCAACCGCCAGTTCCTCGATGAGAAGAGCGAAGGCGCGGTACACCAGGGGATCATTGCCCGCGTGAAGCCGGGGCGTCAGTATCAGGAGAACGATCTGCCGGATCTACTGGCGCAGCTCGATCAGCCGTTCCTGTTGATCCTTGACGGCGTGACCGATCCGCATAACCTCGGCGCCTGCCTGCGCAGCGCCGATGCTGCCGGCGTGCACGCGGTGATTGTGCCGAAAGATCGTTCCGCGCAGCTGAATGCGACGGCGAAGAAAGTGGCCTGCGGCGCGGCGGAGAACGTCCCGCTGATCCGCGTCACCAACCTGGCGCGCACCATGCGCCTGCTGCAGGAGGAGAACGTCTGGATCGTCGGAACCGCAGGTGAAGCCGACCATACGCTGTTCCAGAGTAAAATGACCGGGCCGATGGCGCTGGTGATGGGCGCGGAAGGCGAAGGTATGCGCCGCCTGACCCGCGAGCACTGTGATGAGCTGATCAGCATCCCGATGGCGGGTAGCGTCTCCTCGCTGAACGTCTCGGTGGCCACTGGCATCTGCCTGTTTGAGGCGGTACGCCAGCGCAGCTAAGCTGATCCGCTGACGGAACTGAAAAGCCATCCTCCGGGATGGCTTTTTTGTGACCGCTCTCGCGGGCGAGTATCTCCCCGGATAACCATACTTATGGTTATCGCCATTGATGGAGGGAGACACGATGCACTGGCAAACGCACACCGTTTTTAATCAACCGACCCCGCTGAATAACAGCAATCTGTTCCTGTCTGATACCGCCCTGCGTGAAGCGGTGGTCCGTGAAGGCGCCGGCTGGGATGGCGATCTGCTCGCCAGCATTGGCCAGCAGCTGGGGACCGCAGAATCGCTGGAGCTGGGACGCCTGGCCAACAGCAACCCGCCGGAGCTGCTGCGCTATGACGCCACCGGCGCCCGACTGGACGACGTTCGCTTCCACCCCGCCTGGCACCTGCTGATGCAGGGGCTGTGCGCGAACCGGGTGCATAATCTCGCCTGGCAGGAGGATGCCCGTGAAGGCGCGTTTGTCGCGCGCGCCGCTCGCTTTCTGCTCCACGCCCAGGTAGAGGCCGGAACGCTGTGCCCGATTACCATGACCTTCGCCGCGACGCCTCTGCTGCAGCACGCCCTGCCCGCGCCTTTTGGCGACTGGCTGTCGCCGCTGCTGAGCGACCGTTACGATCCCCACCTCGCGCCAGGCGGCCAGAAGCGCGGCCTGCTGATTGGCATGGGGATGACCGAGAAGCAAGGGGGCTCCGATGTGCTGAGCAATACCACCCGCGCGGAGAAAACGGCGGAAGGGTTTTACCGGCTGGTGGGACACAAATGGTTCTTCTCGGTGCCGCAGAGCGATGCCCACCTGGTGCTGGCCCAGGCGCCTGCGGGCTTGTCGTGCTTCTTTGTGCCGCGCCTGCTGCCCGACGGACAGCGCAACGGCGTGCGGCTGGAGCGCTTAAAAGAAAAGCTCGGCAACCGCTCCAACGCCAGTAGCGAAGTGGAGTTTTATGACGCCTGCGGCTGGCTGGTGGGCGAAGAGGGCGACGGCGTGCGGCAGATCCTCAGGATGGGCGGCCTGACCCGCTTTGACTGCGCGCTGGGTAGCCATGCCCTGATGCGCCGGGCCTTCTCGGTGGCGCTGTATCATGCGCTACAGCGCCAGGCGTTCGGTAAAAATCTGGTCGATCAACCGATGATGCGCCAGCTGCTGGGGCAAATGGCGCTCCGTCTTGAAGGACAAACCGCGTTCCTGTTTCGTCTGGCGCGGGCCTGGGACCGTCGGGATGATGCCCGGGAAAGCGCCTGGGCGCGTCTGTTTACGCCTGCGGCCAAGTTTGCCATCTGCAAGGCCGGCATCCCGTTCGTCGCTGAGGCGATGGAAGTCCTGGGAGGGATCGGCTATTGCGAGGAGAGTGAGCTGCCGCGGTTGTATCGCGAGATGCCCGTCAACAGCATCTGGGAAGGCTCCGGCAATATTATGTGCCTCGATGTGATGCGGGTGCTGAGCAAGCAGCCGATGGCGATGGAGCTGCTGGCCGCGGAGTGTGCGGAGGTGAAAGGACAGAACCGCCATCTCGACCGCGCATGGCGTCAGCTGCAGCAATTGCTGAAACGACCCGCCGAAGAGCAGGGCAGAGAGATTGCCCGGCTGGTCTATCGTCTGGGGGCGGGGGCGCAGATGCTGCGTTTCGCTTCGCCGCCGCTGGCCGAAGCCTGGTGCCGGATGATGCTCGACACGCGCGGCGGCATACGCCTTGACGCGCCGACCCTCGACGACCTGCTGCTGCGGGCCATGGGGCGGGGGCGCCAGGCGCCTCAGGCGTAGAGAATGGCCTGCACGCGCCAGCTGTCCGGCTGTTGTTCCTCGTACATCTGAATAATGCGATACCAGGAGGCGCCTTGCTCGTCCGCTTTGCGGGCAATGGCGTGCTCCACATCCTGTTGGCTGCCGGAAAGATTAGCGACGGAGATCAGACCGATTTCATTCAGGCCGGTGACGCAATCCGCGCTGGCGAATTCGGCTGACTGCGCGGAGGTGTTGGCCGTCGCAGTGGTTAACAGCAGGCTGGATAGGGTAAAAGATCGTTTCATCGTCAGCTCCATTTCACGTAGTCCCAAGGGCAGTCCGTTGCTAACGTCCTGCCAGGTGGCTGGCCGAACGTTATTATGCACAGGAGAACGTGAATGGACGCAAAGCTGTGTAAAGCAGATTTAAAGACGCCGCCTCGTCATCGACGATAGAGGATCGCCTGCGAATACCACTGGCCGGGTACCATGGTGTCATCGATCATGATGATGACGTAGTAATCGGCTTTGGCCGCTTCTGCTTTGGCCTTCAGCGCCGCTTCGACATCCATCGGCGAACCGTACATCAGTACGCTCACCGTGGCCATTTTCTGCAGGCCAGCCGTCTGGTTGCGCTGGATCTCCTGCGGATGGTCGGTGGCGGGCGGCGGGGCTTCTGGCGTTCCCTGCAGAGCGCTACACCCGCTGAGGACGATAGCCAGTAACCACGGACAAAACCTGCGCATAGCCATATCTCGTTTCCTGATAGTGATAGTGTAGTGGTAGCCTTAACAGGATTTCCGGGGAATGTTCCCGAACTGTTATCTCTGACGCGATTTTCGAATGAAAATGTTGTGAAAGCGTAACCGGGTTCTCAACATTATGAATCGTAGCAAACGGGGTTGCCTGGTGAATGCATTTTCCCATGCCGCCTAACCACCATAGAGAAGGGAGACGATAAATGATTGCACTCGAAATGCGCAACCTCGGCGGTGGCGAAATTTTGCATGCCTGCCCGCAGGAGAGTCTGGATAAGCCACTGCCCTGTATCGTCTTTTATCATGGCTTTACCTCGTCAAAACTGGTTTACAGCTACTTTGCAGTGGCGCTGGCCCAGGCGGGTTTCCGGGTGATTATGCCGGACGCGCCGGAGCATGGCGCGCGCTATCACGGTGATGAGACCGGGCGGATGCAGCGCTTCTGGCCGATCCTGCAGCAGAATTTCAGAGAGTTTCCCGCGCTGCGCGAGGCGATTATCGCCGAAGGCTGGCTGGAAGGAGAGCGACTGGCGGTGGCGGGGGCGTCGATGGGGGGAATGACGGCCCTGGGTATCATGACGCATCATCCCGAGCTGAACAGCGTCGCCTGCCTGATGGGGTCGGGTTATTTTCGTTCGCTGTCGCAAACCCTGTTTCCCTCGCCTGGCTTTGATGGCGACAGCCTCAGCGAGTGGGATGTCAGTCATCAGCTGGCGTCGCTCGCCCGGCGGCCGCTGCTGCTCTGGCATGGCGATGCCGACGACGTGGTGCCGCCGGCAGAGACCTTCCGGCTTGAGCAGGCGCTCAGGCAGAGCGATCTTGCCGCCAGGCTGACCTGCGTCTGGCAGAAAGGCGTCCGCCATCGCATCACCCCGGAGGCGCTGGCCACGACGGTCGCCTTTTTTCAGCAGCATCTTTAAACGCGGATTACGCTGACGCCCCTCCTCTGATACCGCTACCCATCTGGCGCTCTATCGCCGTTATCCCGGCCTTGGCGGGGTGGTGCATACCCATTCGACGCACGCTACCGCCTGGGCGCAGGCGGGGCTGGCGATCCCGGCGCTCGGCACCACCCATGCGGACTACTTTTTCGGTGATATCCCTTGCACCCGGGCGCTTAGCGCGCAGGAGGTGGATGAGGGCTACGAGCTGAACATCGGGGAGGTGATTATCGAAACGCTGGGCGAGGCAAACCCGTTGCATACGCCGGGGATCGTCGTCTATCAGCACGGGCCGTTCTCCTGGGGGAAAGACGCCCACGAGGCGGTGCACAATGCGGTGGTGATGGAAGAGGTGGCGCGCATGGCGTGGATTGCCCGCGGCATTAATCCGCGGCTGCAGCCGATTGACAGCTGGCTGATGGAAAAACATTTTCTGCGTAAACACGGGCCGAACGCCTACTACGGGCGGAAGTAAACGACGCGCTCCGGGGCTTTCACCGTCACGGTGAAGCAACTGGTCTGGCCCCGGAGCCGTTTTTAGCCCTGACGATAAGCCGACGGCATAGCGCGCATGCCGATGAGCGTGACCACGCAAATTATCGCGCCAGCGTAAAACGTCGAAGCGGCGCCGAAGGTTTCCCACAGCACGCCTGCGCCGGTACTGGCCAGCAACAGCGCCAGGCCGCTCATCAGGTTGAACATACCGAACGCCGTGCCGCGTAGCGCCGGCGGCGCCGTATGGGCGACCATCGCCGCCAGCAGCCCCTGGGTCATCCCCATATGAATTCCCCACAGCGCGACCCCGACCAGCAGCGTGCTCCAGTGGGCGCTGAGGGCCAGCACGATATCGGCGAGGATCAGCACCAGTAGTCCCCACTGCAGCAGTTTGCTGTGGCTCATGCTGTCAGAGAGCTTGCCGAACGGGTAGGCCGTAACGCTGTAGACCAGGTTCATCGCCACCATGACCAGCGGAATGGTAAACAGCGGGATCTCCATCTGCTGGGCGCGCAGCACCAGAAAGGCTTCGCTGAAGCGGGCGAGGGTGAAGATGCTGCCGATGGCGACCACCCACCAGTAGGCGGCGGAGAGCTTTTGCAGATTTTCGCGCTTCAGCGGATTACTGCGTTTATGGTCGATGGCGGATTTTGGCTCCTGCAGGCCAAAACCCAGCAGGAGAATGGAGAGCACAGCGGGAATAACCGCCACCCAGAATATAGCGTGAAAATCGTTGGCCCAGATAAACATCAGCAGTACCGCCAGCAGCGGGCCGAGAAAGGCGCCAACGGTATCCAGCGCCTGACGTAGCCCGTAGGCGGCGCCGCGGATCTCCGGTGGGGTGACGTCGGCGACCAGCGCGTCGCGCGGCGCGCCGCGAATGCCTTTGCCTACGCGGTCGATCATGCGGGCGCTAAACACCACGCCGGCGGTCGGGGCGATGGCAAACAGCGGCTTGCTGAGCGCGCCCAGGCCGTAGCCCAGCAGCGCCAGCCCTTTGCGCTTACCGACGTAGTCGCTGATCGCGCCGGAGAAGATTTTCAGGATCAGGGCGGTGGCTTCCGCCAGCCCCTCGATAAGACCGATGATAATCACGCTGGCGCCGAGGGTGGTGGCCATAAACAGCGGTAAGAGACTGTGGATCATCTCGGACGACACATCCATCAGCAGGCTGACGCCGCCGAGTACCCAAACGCCTTTGGGGATGCGGCCTAAGGTGGCGAAACGCGGAACCATCAATCACTCCTGAATATCAAATGGCGAGTGGCTGATTAAATCAGGTTGCGATGACGCTGATAAGTTGATTTATAAAATTATTCTCAATTGCGTTTAGCCGCTGGCCTTGCTTCGCCCCTCGCGAGGAGAGGCGAAGAATGGGCCCGACATTAGCGGTAAATCACCGCGCTGGCGCGAAGCGGGCCGTTGGTTTCTGGTTCGTGCATCAGGATGGGCTGAAAATATTTCGCCCCCTGCGCATCGCTCAACTGGCTAAGGGCCTGTTCGGCCTCGTGCTCAGTGGCCATATTGTGATTGATATAGATAACGCCGAGGCTCTGCACATCGTCCATGTTGCGGGCCTGTCGTTCGGTGATTTGGATAGCTGCCAACGCGTTGGCGCTGAAGAAAAGCGCAGCCATCATGGCGATGATTTTCAGTTTCATATACTACGCTCCTGACTGACAGTCCTGACGCTGACTCGGGGCTCTCCTGTGGTCATTGGGTTTCTGATTTAAGTGTAATCGCTGATTGAACGGCGTATCGCGACCTTTTCTGATGCAGTTGTTCAAAAAAATGCCGCTTCCTTTGCTGGTTAATTTTAAATCACCCACTTAGCGCCACTTGGCGCTTAGTGCGAATTATTTGTGCAAATGCGCTTGTGTTCCTGGGGGGCCGCCATTAGAATGACGCGTCAATTTTTCAGCCGCCCTTTAACACGTTCCTTGCCTCCATGGGCCGCGGCTGACCCAGACAGGAGGCTGAATAATCCGTAAGGAGCAATTCGATGCGTCATTACGAAATCGTTTTTATGGTCCATCCTGACCAGAGCGAACAGGTTCCGGGCATGATCGAACGTTACACTGGTGCAATCACTGCAGCAGCAGGTACGATCCACCGTCTGGAAGACTGGGGCCGCCGTCAGCTGGCTTATCCGATCAACAAACTGCACAAAGCTCACTACGTTCTGCTGAACGTTGAAGCGCCGCAGGAAGCGATCGATGAGCTGGAAACTAACTTCCGCTTCAACGACGCCGTTATCCGCAGCATGGTAATGCGTACTAAGCACGCTGTTACCGAAGCATCTCCGATGGTTAAAGCGAAAGACGAGCGCCGTGAGCGTCGCGAAGATTTCGCCAACGAAACCGCAGATGATTCTGAAGCTGGGGATTCTGAAGAGTAATCCTGATGACCAACCGTCTGGAGCTGTCCGGCATTATTTGCAGGACTCCACTTCGTAAGGTCAGCCCGTCAGGAATTCCTCACTGCCAGTTCGTGCTTGAGCATCGTTCAGTGCAGGAGGAAGCCGGTTTTCACCGGCAGGCATGGTGTCAGATGCCCGTTATTATTAGCGGTCACGAGAACCAGGCCATTACTCACAGTATAACGGTCGGTAGCGCAGTAACCGTTCGAGGGTTCATCTCTTGCCATAAGGCAAAGAACGGCTTGAGCAAAATGGTTCTGCATGCCGAGCAGATTGAATTGATAGATTCTGGAGACTAGCCATATGGCACGTTATTTCCGTCGTCGCAAGTTCTGCCGTTTCACCGCGGAAGGCGTTCAAGAGATCGACTATAAAGATATCGCTACGCTGAAAAACTACATCACCGAAAGCGGTAAGATTGTCCCGAGCCGTATCACCGGTACCCGTGCAAAATACCAGCGTCAGCTGGCTCGCGCTATCAAACGCGCTCGCTACCTGTCCCTGCTGCCGTACACTGATCGTCATCAGTAATCGGTCACGGTCCATTAATACGACTTTGAGAGGATAAGGTAATGCAAGTTATTCTGCTTGATAAAGTAGCAAACCTGGGTAGCCTGGGTGATCAGGTTAACGTTAAAGCGGGCTATGCTCGTAACTTCCTGGTCCCGCAGGGTAAAGCTGTTCCTGCTACCAAGAAAAACGTTGAATTCTTCGAAGCACGTCGCGCTGAACTGGAAGCCAAACTGGCTGACGTTCTGGCAGCTGCTGAAGCTCGTGCTGCGCAGATCAACGCCCTGGAATCCGTAACCATCGCGTCTAAAGCTGGCGACGAAGGTAAACTGTTCGGTTCCATCGGTACTCGCGACATCGCTGACGCTGTCACTGCAGCAGGCGTTAAAGTTGCTAAGAGCGAAGTTCGCCTGCCGAACGGCGTTCTGCGTAACGTTGGCGAGCACGAAGTGGACTTCCAGGTTCACAGCGAAGTATTCGCTAAAGTTATCATCAACGTGGTTGCTGAGTAATCGGCCTCTGACGTTCTGGTAACAACAAATCGCCGGCCTTGTGCCGGCGTTTTGCTTTTTAGCGCCCTTCATTTTGCGGCGGCGTAACGCTCGCTGTCGTCTTCGCTGCTAGCGCGCACGCACAAAGCTGCCGTTCGACTGGCGGGTAAACAGCACCTGCTGTCCGTTGCCGGTATCAATAGTGAGCCCGGTGACCACGCCGTTGGCGTTCTGCCGAATCTGCACCGTCTGTCCGCTCTGCAACGTGCTTAATGGTTTACCTGCGCCTTCAACCTGCGCCATGGCGTAAACGTCGGTGGCCGGCAGCCCATGATCGCGGAACAGCTGGGCCAGGGTTTTGCCTGACTCGATGCGATAGGTCCGCCATTGCTGTTCAATACCCGGCGCGGACTGCTGCGATGAGGATTGATAGGGCTGGGAGGCGGCGGGCTGCTGCGTCTGCGCCTGATCCGGCTGCTCATCCTGAATCGGCTCCGGGGCGACCGGCGCCATCTGGTCGGCATCGCTCACGGTAGGCGTATTGGTGATCGGCGGCAGCGGAACGGCCTGATTGCCGCCAGCTTGCGGTTGGGACTGCGACTGCAGATTCAGGTTTGCTTCACGGCTGGTGGACGCCGGGTTTTGGCTATCGTCTGAGGGAAGCAGAATGCCGATAATCACCAACAGGAAGCCAGCGATAATTCCCCGGCGGTGCATCGGGGGCAGTGGGTCCAGGAGGCGAAAATGATCCGGGGCGTGCCAGATTTTCGCCAGGGTAGATGTCAGTTCAAAGCGCCCGGGCATGGCTTTCCTCCTGCTCCGCATATTTTTATCCTGCCTATGAGTATAGATGGCTAACGTCCTGATGACCGGAACAAAGTGAAGTTAACCTGATGCCGCCTATTGTTTCTTTTTCGCTGAGATTTGTCATCATCCGCCGACAAAGTTTTACCCATTTCGCTATGGCTGTTATGCTTCCGGACGCTTTTCTCTTGATGTTTATCACCCAAAAAAGGAACAAAGATGGCAACCCCAACTTTTGACACTATCGAAGCGCAGGCAAGTTACGGTATCGGCTTGCAGGTTGGACAACAGCTGAGCGAATCCGGCCTGCAGGGGCTGCTGCCGGAAGCGTTGGTGGCGGGTATCGCCGATGCGCTGGAAGGTAACCAGCCGCAGGTGCCGGTAGAAGCCGTCCACCGTGCGCTGCGTGAAATCCACGAGCGCGCCGACGCCGTGCGTCGCGAGCGTTTCCAGGCGATGGCCGCTGACGGCCAGAAATACCTTGATGAAAACCGCGAGAAAGAGGGGGTGAACAGCACCGAGTCCGGTCTGCAGTTCCGCGTGCTGACCCAGGGCGAAGGCCCGATCCCGGCCCGTACCGACCGCGTACGCGTGCACTACACCGGTAAACTGATCGACGGCACCGTCTTCGACAGCTCCGTCGCCCGCGGCGAACCGGCAGAGTTCCCGGTGACCGGCGTAATCGGCGGCTGGATTGAAGCGCTGACCCTGATGCCGGTAGGTTCCAAATGGGAACTGACCATCCCGCACAACCTCGCCTACGGCGAGCGCGGCGCTGGCGCGTCGATCCCTCCGTTCAGCACTCTGATCTTCGAAGTTGAACTGCTGGATATTATCTAAACAGCAGAGGCTTCCTCTTCCCCAGCGGCGGGGGAAGCCACAAAAATAGCGTAAAATCCTTAAGTTAAAAATTAATTGGAATTATGTTTTGCATTCATCGCGTATGGGTGTATTTTTGTGAGCTATTTCGCGTTAGATGAGTGATATAACACTCACTTTAAACATAAAATTAACATTATATCTAAATCATAGTATTCATCCCTCCGATTCTTACCTAATATCGACTAGCCCTTGCTGGGGTTAATGACAGACGACAGGCCATCAGAGCCTGAACAACACAGACAGGTACAACAGGAAGAAATCACATGGTAGATCAGGTTAAAGTCGCTGCTGTCGAGCAGGAGCCGACTGAACAATCGCTACGGCGAAATCTCACAAACCGACATATTCAGCTGATTGCAATTGGCGGGGCGATCGGCACTGGATTATTTATGGGTTCTGGCAAAACCATCAGCCTTGCCGGGCCATCCATTATTTTTGTTTATATGATTATCGGTTTTATGCTGTTTTTCGTTATGCGAGCCATGGGCGAATTACTGCTGTCGAACCTCGAATATAAATCCTTCAGCGACTTCGCGGCCGATCTGCTGGGCCCCTGGGCGGGCTACTTTACCGGCTGGACCTATTGGTTCTGCTGGGTGGTGACGGGGATGGCGGACGTGGTGGCGATCACCGCCTACGCGCAGTTCTGGTTTCCCGGACTCTCCGACTGGGTCGCGTCGCTGGCGGTGATCCTGCTGCTGCTGGGCCTGAACCTCGCCACCGTTAAAATGTTTGGCGAAATGGAGTTCTGGTTCGCGATGATCAAAATCGTCGCCATCGTGGCGCTGATCGTGGTCGGCCTGGTGATGGTCATGATGCATTTCAAATCGCCGACCGGCGTCGAAGCCTCTTTCGCGCATCTGTGGAATGACGGCGGCTGGTTCCCGAAAGGGCTGAGCGGCTTCTTCGCCGGCTTCCAGATTGCGGTATTCGCCTTCGTGGGGATTGAGCTGGTCGGTACCACCGCGGCTGAAACCAAAGACCCGGAAAAATCCCTGCCGCGAGCGATTAACTCCATCCCGCTGCGTATCATTATGTTCTACGTCTTCGCGCTGATTGTGATTATGTCGGTGACGCCGTGGAGCTCCGTGGTGCCGAGCAAGAGCCCGTTCGTTGAGCTGTTCGTGCTGGTTGGTCTGCCGGCGGCGGCGAGCCTGATTAACTTCGTGGTGCTGACTTCCGCAGCCTCATCGGCCAACAGCGGCGTCTTCTCCACCAGCCGTATGCTGTTCGGTCTGGCGCAGGATGGTCAGGCGCCGAAGATGTTCGCCAAGCTGTCGAAGCGTGCGGTGCCGGCGAAGGGCTTAACCTTCTCCTGCATGTGCCTGCTGGGCGGTGTGGTGATGCTGATGGTCAACCCGAGCGTGATCGCCGCGTTCACCATGATCACCACGGTGTCGGCGATCCTGTTCATGTTCGTCTGGACCATTATCCTTTGCTCTTATCTGGTCTATCGTAAACAGCGTCCGCAGCTGCACGAGAAGTCCAAATATAAGATGCCGCTGGGCAAATTAATGTGCTGGGTGTGCATGGCCTTCTTCGTCTTCGTACTGGTGCTGTTGACCCTCGAAGATGACACCCGTGAAGCGCTGATGGTCACCCCGCTGTGGTTCGTTCTGCTGGGTGCGGGCTGGCTGTTTGCCGGCAAAAAACGTCTGGCGAAATAAAAGAACATTTTAACGTTGCTTGCAACGGACCGTCATAAAAAAGGCCACCCGGAGTGGCCAAATAAGACGGACAATGTCGAGGGCGCCTGTGGGCGCCTTTTTCGTTATTCTCCTGCGAGGGCACGCGGGAACAGCACGTTATTTTCCAGGCTGATGTGCTCCATCAGATCGTCAATCATCTCGTTGATACCGTTATACATCGCTTTCCAGGTGGTGCACGCTTCCGGCGGCGGCGTCACGTTATGGGTGATATGTTTGATCACCTCCAGCAGTTCACCCGCTTCGTCATGCTCGCTTTCCATCACGCTGATGGGGCCCCCGGCCTGGGCGCCCATCCCCTGTTTGATCATCGGGAACAGGATCTGCTCCTCTTTCATCATGTGGCTGGAGAGCTCCTGCTGCAGCATGGTCAGGTACTTCGTCAGCCCTTTCGGCACGTTCGGTTTATCGGCATGGACCCGTTCCACCTTGGTGGCCTGCAGGATCAGCTCCGGCAGCTGTTCGCGGTGCCGATCATGATAGCGAACGATGATATGGTCGATAATCTCCGCGAGAGGCGCCGCGCGCCAGTCGTGGGTGACGGGCTGCTCGGCCAGTTTCGCCAGCTCGGCTTCGATCACCGCGACATCCAGCGCTTTACGCGATGCGGCGCGCGCCAGCGTCTGTTTGCCGCCGCAGCAGTAGTCCATATCGTATTGACGGAACAGGGCGGAGGCGCGGGGGATGGTCAGCGCCAGCTCGCCTAAAGGTTGGTCACGGAAAGCCATAGCAGTTACCTCGTCATCAGGAATATAAGGTGCATTTTAAATGCATCTTTATGGCGAGGGAATACCCCTTAAGAGGGCCCGGCTACTTTTTTTCGTGCGTCAGCGGTTGCAACGTCGGTTTGTCCGGCCTGGCGCGTACGGCGGAGACCACGCCGAGCACCAGCAGCAGGATCCCGCTCAGGGTTAACAGCGGCGGTAAGCTTTGTCGCAGCAGAAAGGTATACAGGAGCCCGGCCAGGGTTTCGAAAACGATAAGCGGCCCGAGGATCACCGTCGGCAACCGTTGACTGGCAATATTCCAGCACAGCGCACCGACCCATGAGCAGAGCACCGCGATGGCCAGCATCAGCGTAATGAACACCGCCGGGCGCGGGCCGAAGGGCAGGGGGAACCCGGCCTGCTGACCGTGCAGCCAGGCGCAGGCGGCGAGATAACCGGCCAGCGAAACCGGAAGCGTCACCAGCGCCTGAGCGGTAGCCCACATCATCGGCGGTTGATGCGGATTCTCCCGCAGCCAGCGGGCGTTGCGCAGCGCATACCAGGCCCAGCAGACTACCGACCCCAGCGCCAGCGCAATGCCGGAGCCGTAGCGCCACGGACTAAAATCAGGCAACCCCTGGCGCAGTTCCGCGACGTTAACGCAGATCAGGCCGACGGCGATGCAGACCAGCGCCGGAAACAGGCGCCGCCACGGCAGCTTTCCGTCGCGCTGGCTGTAGAGCAGATTGGCGAAGACCGGCAATACCACCGGCAGCGTGCCGATAATCATGGTGGAGACCGGCGCCCCGGTGCGCTGAATGGCGCTGGCCAGACAGACGTAATAGATAAGATTTCCCATCATCGTCAGACCCAGCGCGGTCCACCAGTCGTTCCGGCTCAGCTGGCGCAAACGCGCGCGCCCGAGCCATGCCAGTGGCAGGGCGATCAGACCCAGCGCCAGATAGCGTCCCATCGACTGGAGCATCGCCGGATACTCGGGCACCAGCAAAGGCCCGACAAAGATTAATCCCCACATCAGCCCCGCCAGCAGGGCGTACAACACACCACTAATCATCATTGCATCCATTGTCATCACGGTTGTCTGCAGTGTAGAAGGAGGGCGGGCGGGAATATTGTATGAGATTGCGCATCAGCGCCTGGCGACCTGCTTCTGATAGCGTACCGGCGTAATGCCGTAACGCTGGGTGAAGGCGCGGGTCAGATGAGACTGGTCGGTAAGGCCGACGGCTATCGCCACTTCGGCGGCGGGCATGCCGTGGGTGAGAAACGCCTTGGCGCGCCACAGGCGGATGGCCATCAACATCTGATGGGGCGTCACATGATAGTGGGCTTTAAACTGGCGCTGAAAGTGGTACGGGCTAAGCGCCGCCACCTGAGCCAGCTCGTCGAGGGTGATGGGGCGCATATAGTTATCGTGCAGGTAGTCGCGCACGCGGTCGAAGCGATGTCCTGTCTCGCCCTGCGCCGAGGCATGGTGGGCCAGAGGGCGGAAGGTGTCGATGAGGTCGAGCAGCATTCCCTGCTGGGCCAGCGCATCGTCGCTGTGCCACAGGCCATATATTAGCTGGCCAATCCGCCGGGACCGCAGGGGATCCTCGCGGACCACCTCGCTGAACCACCAGTCGCGCACCCCGGTGATGGCCTCCAGACGGTCCGGCTCCAGATAAATCATCCTGTAGCGCCAGCCGTCGGCGGTTTCCGCTTCGCCGGTGTGCAGCTCGTCGGGATTCATGGTAACAATGGCGTTCGCGGCGGCGATATGCTGGCTGCCACGGTAGCGAAAGCGCTCGGCGCCTTGCTCAATCACGCCGATGCCGAAGGCTTCGTGAGTATGAGGTTCAAAGGCGTAGCGGGAGATATGGGCGTGGTAAAGCTCCACCCCGGGCAGCTGTTCGAGATGGCGAAAGCGCGCACGATCTTTTTCATCACTAAATTGGGGTGGTACGCCCTGCATGCCTGCCTCCCGACGGTTGATCTCTTCAATATGAGAGAGGAACCGCCGGGACGCAACCGCAAAAGCTGAGAGGGGCGGTTACAGCATGCCTTTCACGCTTTCGGCAAGGGAAGTGGTCGGACGGCCGATCAATGTACTCAGGGTGTGGCTGTCGTCAAACAGCCCGCCTTTCGAGGCGCCGACGTCGGAGTCCGCCAGCATATCCGCCAGACCCGCCGGCAGGCCGACGCTTTTCAGCGCGGCGGCGAAGTCGGCTTCGCTGAGGTTCTGATAGACCACGTTTTTCCCGCTGTGCGTGCTCAGCTCGGCAGCCAGGTCGCTCAGCGTCCAGGCGTTATCGCCCGCCAGTTCGTAAACTTTCCCTGCATGGCCTTCACCGGCGATAACGCGGGCGGCCGCGGCGGCATAATCCGCGCGGGTAGCGGAGGCAATTTTACCTTCGCCGGCGGCGCCGATAAACACGCCGTGCTCCAGCGCCGGCGGCGCGCTGGCCAGATAGTTTTCGGTATACCAGCCATTGCGCAGCAGGGCGTAAGCGATGCCAGAGTCGGCCAGCATCTGCTCGGTTTCAATATGCTCTGCGGCCAGGCCCAGCGGCGAAGTGTCGGCGTGCAGCAGGCTGGTATAGGCGATGAATGTCACCCCAGCGGCTTTGGCGGCGTTGATGACGTTGCGGTGCTGTACGGCACGCTGGCCGACTTCGCTGGAGGAGATTAACAGCAGTTTATTCACGCCCTGCAGCGCGGCGGTCAATGCCGCTTCGTCGCTATAGTCGGCCTGGCGGACGACGACGCCCTGCTGGCTGAGCGCCTGGGCTTTGGCCGGGTTGCGGACAATCGCCACAATCTGACTGGCAGGAACGGTTTTAAGCAGGTCTTGCAGAACGTAGTGGCCAAGCTGGCCGGTGGCACCGGTAAGGGCGATCATGGGGCTTCTCCTTCGTGTTTATTGGCAGTTGTGGTAAGCTAACACCTTAACTAACTTTTAGTAAGTACGTACAAAAAGGTAAGTATGAAAATGGCCGAACCGACGCTGAGCGATAAACTGCGCAACGGCAATCTGTTTGCGGAACAGTGCCCGTCGCGCGATGTGCTTAAACATGTCACCAGCCGCTGGGGCGTGTTGATTCTGGTGGCGCTGCGCGAGGGGACCCATCGCTTCAGCGATCTGCGGCGCAAAATGGGCGGGGTCAGCGAAAAGATGCTGGCGCAGTCGCTGCAGGCCCTGGAGCAGGATGGTTTTATCGACCGCGTCTCTTATCCGGTGGTGCCGCCGCACGTTGAATATAGCCTGACGCCGCTCGGTCTGCAGGTGAGCGATAAGGTGGCCGCCCTGGCGGACTGGATCGAGGTTAATCTGCCCGCGGTGCTGGCGAGCCACGGGGAGTGAAAATGTATCACTCCCTGTAGCCCCGGTAAGCGCAGCGCCACCGGGGAACAGGCATTACTGACTCAAATCCAGCTGATAAATGGCGAAGCCGATATCATCGGCGGCCACCTGGCGCATCGGATACTGGGCTTTCTCTTTGATAAACGCCGCGGCTTTGTCGCCAGGCGAGGTCTCAAAACGAATATCCAGCGGCGTCTTACTGTGGATCGGCGCCAGGCGCCAGTTGTTATCCGCCGCCGGATGGATCGCGCCATCCTTCTTCGATTGCGCGCCAATCCACGCCGCCAGCACCGAACGGTTTTCATCCGGTGAGGCAAAGGCGATATGGCTTTCGCCGGTGCCGGCGAATTTACCGCCGTAAGCGCGATAGTTATTGGTGGCGACCAGGAAAGTGGCCTGCGGATCGACCGGTTTGCCATTGAAGGTCAGGCCCTTGATGCGCTCTGCCTGCGGATGGATCATCTGGCACTCGCCGTCGTAGCGGGCCGGCTGGCTGACGTCGATCTGGTAGTTCACCCCGTCAATCACGTCGAAGTTATAGGTGCGGAAGCCGTCCCAGTTGATCAGCGACTGCGGCTTGCTGCTGGCCGGGTCTATCTGGTTAAACTGCCCGGCGGAGCACTCCAGCCACTCCTTGACCTCCTTCCCGCTGACCTTCATCACCACCAGGGTGTTGGGGTAGAGATAGAGGTCGGCGGCGTTGCGGAAGGTGAGCTGGCCTTTTTCCACTTCCACGAAGCTCGCCGGATCGTTTTTACGCCCGCCGACTTTAAACGGCGCGGCGGCGGAGAGCACCGGCAGTTTCGCCAGGTCCGGGTCGCCCTGAATGTAGTGTTCGACGTAGGCTTTTTGCGCCATGTTGACCACCTGCACCGTCGGGTCGTCCTGCACCAGCGCCAGATAGCTGTACATGTTGTCGGCGGACTTGCCGATCGGCTGACTGACGAACTCGCGAGTGGCGTCGTGATCGGCTTTCAGCACCGCCACCAGCTTGCCGTCTTCCGCCGCCAGCGATTTCTTCGCCACCGCGTCGTAGATTGGCCGCGCTTCCGCTTTACTCTGAGTCACCTGCCATTTTCCGCTGTCGTTGTTCAGCACCAGATCGACCACCCCGAGGTGATCGCCCCACATTCCCGGCATTACCGCCGGCACGCCGTTCAGCGTCCCTCTGGCGATATCCGCGCCTTTAATGTTGGCGAAGTCTTTGCCGGGGAACACCGCATGGGCGTGGCCGAACATGATGGCGTCAACGCCGGGCAGCTGGCTTAAGTAGTAGACCGAGTTCTCGGCCATCGCCTGATACGGGTCGGCGGAGAGGCCGGAGTGCGCGACCACCACGACCACGTCAGCGCCTTTCGCCCGCATCTCCGGGATATATTTGCGCGCGGTTTCGGTAATGTCGTTGACCGTCACTTTGCCGCTAAGATTGGCTTTATCCCAGGTCATGATCTGCGGCGGCACAAAGCCGATATAGCCGATGCGCAGGGTATGGGATTGACCGTCGCTGTCCTGAACCGGGGTGTCCTGGATCAGGTAGGGGGTGAACAGCGGTTTGCCGGTTTTGGCATCGATGATATTGGCGTTCACGTAGGGGAATTTCGCCCCCGCCAGCGCTTTGTGCAGGAAGTCGAGGCCGTAGTTGAATTCATGGTTGCCCAGGTTGCCGACGGCATAATTCAGGGTGTTCATCGCCTTATACACTGGATGAACATCGCCCTCTTTCAGCCCCTTAGCGGCCATGTAGTCGCCCAGCGGGCTCCCCTGGATCACATCCCCGTTATCCACCAGTACGCTGTTTTTCGCTTCTGCCCGCGCCTGTTCGATCAGGGTGGCGGTACGCACCAGGCCGAATTTCTCCGTGGCGGCATCTTTGTAATAGTCAAAGTCCATCATATTGCTGTGCAGATCGGTGGTTTCCATGATCCGCAGGTCGACCGTTGCGGCACTGACGCTGGCGGCGATCAGCGTGGCCAGGAGCGTTGCGCTAAACTTAATCATCAGAGGCGTCCTTTTTTTATGAGCGATAGCACAGAAGAAAATGTATTTATATTCTGTTGCTTACAGAAATGTGAATCTTGCCAGAAAAGTGGGCAGCGAAACCGCCATCGTTATCACAGATAGCGGAACTTGCGGTGATGCGATATAAATAAAACAACGAGTTAACGCCACTGTAACCAGACGAGGTGGAGAATGTTAGAACAAGTATGTCAGCTTGCACGGAACGCGGGCGATGCCATCATGGAAGTTTACGATGGAAACCAACCGATCAACGTCGCCAGCAAGAAAGATGATTCTCCGGTCACGGCGGCGGATATCGCGGCGCATAAAGTCATTGTCAGCGGCCTGCAGGCGCTGGATGCCACCATTCCTGTTTTGTCGGAAGAGGACCCGCCGGCCTGGGAAGTGCGTCAGCACTGGCAGCGCTACTGGCTGGTCGACCCGCTGGACGGCACCAAAGAATTTATTAAGCGTAACGGCGAGTTCACCGTCAATATCGCGCTGATTGAAAACGGCAAGCCGACGCTGGGCGTGGTCTACGCGCCGGTGATGAAGGTGATGTACAGCGCGGAAAAAGGCAAAGCTTGGAAAGAAGAGTGCGGCGTGCGCAAGCAGATCCAGGTCCGCGATGCCCGTCCGCCGCTGGTGGTGATCAGCCGCTCCCATGGCAACGATCCCGAGCTGCAGGAGTACCTTGAGCAGCTGGGCGAGCACCAGACCACCTCTATCGGCTCCTCGCTGAAGTTCTGCCTGGTGGCGGAAGGTCAGGCCCAGCTCTATCCGCGCTTCGGGCCGACCAGCACCTGGGACACCGCCGCCGGCCATGCGGTCGCGGTCGCCGCCGGGGCGCATGTTCACGACTGGCAGGGGAAAACCCTCGACTACACGCCGCGTGAATCCTTCCTCAACCCCGGCTTCCGGGTCTCTATTTATTAAGCAGCTTACGCAGCAGGTCGATCACCTGCTGCACCTCCTGCTGGGTGAGCGCGCCGTCTTTGGCCCACTGTACGCGCCCGCTCTTATCCAGCACCACAATCGCGGAGCTCTTCTCGTCCAGCTGCCAGGCTTTTCGCACCAGCCCGTTGCTGTCGACGATAAATTGCGACCACGGGAAGAGCTGTTTATTACTCTCGATACTGTTGCGCACGAACATGCCGGTGCCCGGGATGGCATCGTCGGTATTGACAATGGTGGTGGTCTGATAGCGATCGTGTGGGAAGCTCGCCGCTTTAATCGCCTCGATCAGGTTGGCATTTTTCTCTTTTGCTGACGAACGCCCAGCGATGTGCTGGATGACGCGCACTTTTCCCACCAGCTGCGAGCTATTCCAGTTTTTATAGCTAAACTTATCATTATCCAGAATAAGTTCGCCCCGATCCGCGACGCCGACCGGCGCCACGCGCTGGCCGTCGACAAAGTTATGCGCTGAGGCCAGCAGCGGGAAGAGGAGTAACGAGGCGGCCAGTATGCTACGTAGGGTCATGCGGAATCCTTAATCATTTTTGTGCAGGTGATCCGACCACTTGGTCTCGTTTAATGATAAGTGCGATTGGCGACGATTACCCGCAATGAGGATGCCAGTTTGCGTGTTGACGCACAAATTAGTCGAAAAACGGCGACTTATACTTACTTCATCGTATGTCCGAAACGAAAATTCTGAATTATTGTCATCAAACGGTAAATAAACTTATACACACTGGGTCCCTCTGAGATTCTGGACTATAGTTTTAGGGCATTAAAATTTGCGCTCCCGATACGTGGGCTAACTGTGGCACCACAGGAGCGTAACCCTGGCAGGAGAGAAGAATGAAAATTTTCCAACGCTACAATCCGCTGCAAGTGGCGAAGTACGTGAAGATCCTGTTTCGTGGACGGTTGTACATCAAGGACGTTGGCGCATTTGAATTTGATAAGGGCAAAATCCTTATCCCGAAGGTCAAGGACAAGCTGCATCTGTCAGTGATGTCCGAAGTCAATCGTCAGGTGTTGCGTCTGCAAACTGAGATGGCATAACCTGACACGTAGCAGTACGTAGTAGGTAAAAGACGGCTCCCGATGGGGGCCGTTGATGTTTTCAGCCCTTCATCTCCGCATAGCGTTTGCGATACTCCCCCGGTGGAATGCCGTTATGTTTACGAAACAAGCGGGTGAAATAGACCGGATCGCTGTAACCCACCGATAAGGCAATCTTGTTAAGCGGGAGTGTGGTGCTCTGAATGAGCCACCTGGCGCGGTTGATGCGCTGAGCTTCCCGCCAGGCGTAAACCGTCTGCCCCAGCTCATTTTTGAAAAGGTGCGCCAGACGTGAAGGAGAGATAAATACCATCGCCGCCAGGGTCTCGATTTTTACCTCTTGCGCGATATGGGCGTTAAGGTAGTCGCAGACGGCGTTAATTCGCGGATCGTGGGCGTGGCGGTTGCTGATGGGCTGTTGCTGAAAACAGCGGAGGATCAACCTTTCCAGGGCGTTCATCGCCAGCGCTTCCGACAGCGGCGCGGAGGCCGAGTGGTGGCGTATCACTTCATGGAACAGATCGCGCAGGTGCTGGAGCTGGTCGGGGTCAGCAACGGTCGTTTTGCCGATGCCGTGCGTGGTTTGGTCCCATTTTAGCCAGTCTATCCAGTAGGGGCGGGGAATAAAGTAGATCCAGAGATGGTCCCAATACTCGCTGTGTTCGTCTCTGCCGTAATGATGAGGCACGCCGGGGGGAAACAGCAGCAGATCGTTTTCCCGACACAGAAGAAAGCCATCGCCCGCTTTCGCCCGCGCCTGGCCACGCAGGGTCAGATTGATGATGTAACCTTTCATCCCCTGCGGACGATTAATGTAGTAGTCCAGTTTGGAGCCGCGGGTTATCGGCGTGAAGCCCGCGACAACCCAGGCATTGAAGGTAAAGGTTTTCATCAATGGCGAGAAATTGAGTAGCTCATTGATATCAAGTTCCATTCTCTCTCCCACCTGAGCGTCGCAGCGTCATTACCTTTCGATGATAGTAAATTCCCATGCCCTGAGGCGCAACGGCTGGCCGCTGCGCACTGTTTCCCCGCTCAGCAGGTCGTTCCCCGCCGTTTCGCTACCGAAATCGAGCGTCTCGCCAGAGTAATTGAACAGGAAGTGGATGGTTTTCCCGGCGCGATTACGCATCTTTTTGACCACTAATGGGTAGCGATAGGCGGAAGTGCGCGAGCGCAATGCGAGATCGGCAGTGAGTACATCAAACAGCTGGCTAATCAATCGCTTCTGCGGCAGGAAGCCAACGTACATCGATCGTCCCCGGCCATAATCCGCTTCGGTGGCGGCCGCGTACTCGCCCCATGCCGGATGCTGATAGCGCAGCAGAGTGCGGGTCCCGGTATCCGGCGTCAGCAGCTCCATCCACAGCTCCGCCTGATTGTCGTTGCGGCAATCAATATCCGCGCAGCATGAGCTTACCGTTGTCCCTTCCGGCAGGGTGAACTGGCTGTAGCTGACGCCGCAGCTCTGCCGCAGGATCCCAGGCTGCGCGCTGCGGCGCACTTTGACGTTTTCATCGCTAAAGCCCGATTTAAAGCCGATAAGCGCTCTGCCGCCCTCGGCGATATAGTGGTTGATACGCGCCAGCAGGCCATCATCGGCAGCGTACAGGCCGGGAACGATCAGCACCCGGTAGCGAGAAGTCTCCTCGTTGACGTCGTGGATGATATCGAGGCTGATATTGTGGTCATACAGCGCATCGTGGAAGCGGCGGAAAATATCGTTATAAATATTGCCCTCGGCGTCGCCGGGGCGGAACTGGTTAAGGGCGTCCATTGCCTCATTGCTTATCAGCAGCGCAACGTCGTTTTCGGCCTTCAGCTCCGCCAGCTGCGGCGACAGGCGGGCAAAGTCAGCCCCGATAGTGGTGGCCTCCTGCCAGGTCGGATTACGCGAGAAGTCGTGGCTGAGCAGCCCCTTCCAGTAGGTTTCGAAGGCGTTATGAATCGAATGCCAATGCCAGTAGGAGACCATGGCGGCGCCGGAGGCGATATGGCTGAACGCCTGCAGGCGCAGCTGCCCCGGGAAGGGAGTCCACTGGGCGAAACCCTGCGCCTGCGTTTCCAGCACGAAGTAGTTCTGGCCCGGCTTAAGCGAGCGGGTGATGGCGCCGCCGAAGGCGATTTCCCGCCCGGTCAGGTGCGCCTGGCTCGGGTGATAGATATCAACACCGGCGATATCCAGTGCCTGCGCTGCCGCAAAATGGTCGACCCGCGGCTGCACGCCGTAAGAGTAACCGCGCCATTCAAAATCGAAGTTGTGGGTGACGAACTGGTGCGGCTGGGCGTACTCGCGCACGATCTCCGCCTGCCAGGCCAGATACTCGGTGACCTGCTGGCGCTGATAACGGAAAAAGGCGCAGGCGAGGCTGGCGTTGATGGTATTTTCCACCGGCGGAAAATCCTGCCAGCGGTCAATGCGGTTGCTCCAGTAATCCAGACCGAAATCGTGATTCAGCTGCCGGAGGTCAGGATATTTCTCCTGCAGGCTGCGCACAAAGCCCTCCTGCATATAGCGGCCGATATTGTCGTAATGCTTGGTTTCGTTATCCAGTTGCCAGCCGATAATTGCCGGATGGTGCTGCACATGCGCCATCAGCGTGCGGATAATTTTTTCGGCATAGCGGCGAAAGGTCGGGTTGACGATATCCATGATCTGCCGTGGGCCATACTTTTGCTGCCCTGTGACGGTGGTGACCAGAATATCGGGATGTTTCGCCGCCAGCCAGGCCGGGACCGCGTAGGTCGGCGTCCCGACGATGACCGCGATGCCGGCCTCATGCATCGCCGCCAGCACCCGGTCGATATGGTAGAAATTGTACTGGCCCTCTTTCGGCTCCAGCGTACTCCATGTGGACTCGGCGATACGCACCACGTTAATGCCGGTTTCGCGCATTAAGGCAATATCCTTGGCCAGCCGATCTTCCGGCATATATTCATCGTAATACGCCACGCCATAAAATAACTGAGACATGCAGACTACCTCCTGACATTAATTCGCGGGCACAGGTTGTGAAGAGAACACGCGCGCTTTATCCAGCGTGATAAACGAAATGAGCGTGAAGCACAGGGCAATACTTCCCAGCACGATATAGCTGCTGGTAAAGCCCATTCTCTGGTACATATGGCCGATGCCGGTGGAGAGGAAAATAGAGCTAAAGCTTTTTGAAAACTGAAAACCAATTAAGTAAACCGTCGCAGAAAGCAGGGGGTTAAAGTTAGCGGTAATATATTTAAGCGCCGCGACGAGTAACACCGAGCTTTCGAATCCATGGAGAAGTTTAATCAGGCTGATGGATATCGGGCCAATAGCCCACGCGGAACCGATAATGCGCAAGCTCATAATCAGCCCGCAGTATAACAGCGCATTTTTGGGGCCGATTTTATTCACAAACCACGGCGCAAAGAACATGACGACGGCATCAAGGAAAATCTGCCCTGTCGTTAAATAACCGAAGACTTCTGCGCCCCGGGCTTTACTCTCAAAGAAGTGGCTGTAGTAGATAGCGAACTGCTGGTCATAGGTTTCATAGACCGCGCCCACGCCAATCACATAGAGCGCGAAGAACCAGAATTTTTTAATTTTCAGCAGCGAGGCGGCATCGCGGAGGGTGACCGGAGACGTTTTGCCAGACAGTAGCCCCTGCTGCTGATGGGTGCTGATCTGCATTTTCCAGACAATCACCAGCAGGCAGACACCTGCCGCGCTGGCCAGCCAGAAAATCATGTTCTGATCGATGCCGTAGAGCTTTCCTGCCGCAAAGGTGCCGATCGCGGCGCCGATGCCGCCGAACATCCTCGCCCGACCAAATTCGAAGCCGGAGGCGCGGCTGACCTTATCGATGTAGGCTTCGCAAATCCCGCAGCCTGCGCCGTAGGCCATGCCAATATAGAGGCCGCCAGCCAGTGCGCCGAGGAACACATTTATTTTTAACAGAGGCGCGAAGACATAGATCCAGTATGGGGCGAATAAGGTGATAATGATCGCCAGCATCCACATCAAATTCTTACGATACACCAGCTTATCCGATATAAAACCGAATAATGGCTGAACGCAGACGGCCACAATGGCGGTGAAAGAATAAACCAGACCGACGTCCGTGTAGTTAATACCGATGGTTTCCGTTAACCACAGTGATAAATAGGGGTAGCAGCATCCCCAGCCTATAAAGAAAAACAGGAAAAACAGACAGCTGATAAAGTAATTTTTATTCGACGTTATCATGGTAACCCTCGCTTCCTTTATTCAGGAATATGATCGTGTAGACGCGAGCAACGTTACCTTTTTGCGCACGGGGGAGTCATGAACGTTTCGCTATGGAGCAGTAATAATCTGCTATCGGCAGAGGGGCGTGAGCCGCTTCACATTCGGGCAATAAAAAGGGCGGATGATCATCCGCCCTTAAGAGAGAGAAAAGATGATGCTCAGGCGTTCTGGCTTTCCGCCGCTTCCGACTGCTTGGGCACCAGCACCGTTGGCTTGTTATCGATGCGGGTCACCAGCAGCTGGTCGATACGGTAGTTGTCGATATCCACGACCTCGAACTTATAGCCGGAGAACTTCACCGCGTCGGTGCGCTTGGGGATTTTACGCAGCATAAACATCATAAAGCCGCCGATGGTCTCGTAGTTCCCGGACTGCGGAAACTCGTCGATATCCAGCACGCGCATCACGTCATCAATCGGCGTACCGCCATCGATCAGCCACGAGTTTTCATCGCGAGCGACGATCTGCTCTTCCAGCCCCTGGCCGACGAGATCGCCCATCAAAGTCGTCATCACGTCGTTAAGGGTGATGATCCCGACCACCAGCGCATATTCATTCATGATCACCGCGAAGTCTTCCCCGGCGGTTTTGAAGCTTTCCAGCGCTTCGGAGAGGGTCAGGGTATCCGGGACGATCAGCGTGTTGCGGATCTGCACGCCGCCGGTCAGCACCAGGCTCTGGTTCGCCAGCACGCGGTTCAGCAGATCTTTGGAATCGACGTAGCCGATAATATGGTCGATATCTTCATTACAGACGAGGAACTTCGAGTGCGGATGCTCGGCCACTTTATTCTTCAGGCTCTGCTCGTCTTCATGCAAATCAAACCAAATGACGCTTTCACGCGGGGTCATGGAGGAAGGAACGGTGCGGGACTCCAGCTCGAACACGTTCTCAATCAGCTCATGCTCCTGCTTGCGCAGCACCCCGGCCAGCGCGCCGGCCTCGACCACGGCATAGATATCGTCGGAGGTGATATCGTCTTTCCGCACCATCGGCAGTTTGAAGATGCGGAAGATCATATTAGCCATGCCGTTAAACAACCACACCAGCGGGCGGAAGACTAACAGGCAGAAGCGCATCGGGTTGATGATGCGCAGGGCCACGGTTTCGGGCGCAATCATACCGATGCGTTTCGGAGTCAGGTCAGCAAACAGGATGAACAAGCTGGTGACCAGGGTAAAAGAGATGATGAAGCTCAGCTGCTCGGAGAGCTCCGGTGACATATACCCGCTGAGCAGGCTATAAAACGCCGGGGAGAAGGCCGCGTCGCCCACGATACCGCCCAGAATGGCGACGGCGTTAAGGCCAATCTGCACAACGGTAAAGAAGGTGCCCGGGTTCTCCTGCATCTTCAGCACCCGCTGTGCGTTGACGTTGCCTTCATCGGCCAGCAGTTTCAGTTTGATTTTACGTGAGGCGGCCAGTGAGATTTCCGATATCGAAAAAAAGGCACTGACGGCTATCAGACAGAGTATTACTAAAATACTGTTTAACATATCTTTTCTGACCGTTGAGGTCAGATCCTCGGAAGGGAAGTTGATAACTCAAATGTGGAATACATAAAAAACCGGTCCGAAGGCGCTGGACCGGCTGTCACACTGGATAGTATAGCGTAAGGGAATGTAAAGCCGCCAGAGCGTTCATTAACCGCCTCGCTGTTGAGGCGGAAATCAGAATTACGCCTGAGGTGGCAGGCAGACGCCAATGCCGCCGATGCCGCAATAGCCGTGCGGGTTCTTATACAGATACTGCTGGTGATCGTCCTCGGCATAGTAGAACGGTTTGGCGGTGGCGATCTCGGTGGTGATGTGCCGGGTATCGTGCGCGTCGTTCATCGCCGCCTGGAAGCGCGCGAGGCTGGCCTTTGCCGCTTCCGTCTGTTCCGGCGTCAACGGGTAAATCGCCGAGCGGTACTGGGTGCCGTGGTCGTTACCCTGTCTCATTCCCTGCGCCGGGTCGTGATTTTCCCAGAACACCTGCAATAACTGCTCATAGCTGATGACATGCGGATCGTAGACCACGCGAACCGCTTCCGCGTGACCGGTCTGGCCGCTGCACACTTCGCGATAGGTCGGATTGGGCGTATAGCCGCCAGTGTAGCCGGCGGCGGTGCTGTAAACCCCCGGCAATTGCCAGAACAGACGTTCAACTCCCCAGAAGCAGCCCATGGCGAACAGCGCGACTTCCATCCCCGCCGGGACGTTGGTCATCGAGTGGCCGTTAACTGCGTGGAGCGTCGCCACAGGCATCGGGGTATTGCGTCCAGGCAGCGCATCCGCCTGGGCGACAAGATGCGTTTTATCAAATAGACTCACGGTGGGCCTCTCAATACAGAAATCGTCGTTAAGGTTGTAACGAAGCGTGTCTTTTAACACAATAAATACGCGTAATACGTCTAGATTAATACATAAGAATTATTTGGGTTATTGCCACTTTTTCAACCCTACGTTGTTAGGGTTTTGTTAAGCCGTGGAGCGGCGCCAGTGTTTCCTGTAGGGGGAAACAGGGATATTCAGGAGAAAATGTGCTAAAAATCCGCCAGTTATGTGTCACCAGCCTTTTGCTGGTCAGCGGGATCGCCAGCGCAGCGAATGTGCGTTTGCAGGTTGAAGGATTATCCGGGGAGCTGGAGAAAAACGTTCGCGCCCAGCTTTCCACCATCCAGAGTGATGAGGTCACGCCGGATCGTCGCTTTCGCGCGCGCGTCGATGACGCCATTCGCGAAGGTCTGAAAGCGCTGGGGTATTACGAGCCGACGATTGAATTTGATCTTCGTCCGCCGCCGAAAAGGGGCCGTCAGGTGCTGATCGCCAAAGTGACCCCGGGTGAGCCGGTGCGCATTGGCGGCACCGAGGTGATTCTGCGCGGCGGCGCCCGCACCGACAGCGACTATCTGGCGCTGTTGAAAACCCGCCCGGCCATCGGGACGGTGCTCAACCACGGCGATTACGACGGTTTCAAGAGCTCCCTGACCCGCGTCGCCCTGCGCAAAGGCTACTTTGACAGCGAGTTCAATAAAAGCCAGCTGGGGGTCTCCCTCGATCGCCATCAGGCGTTCTGGGATATCGATTACGACAGCGGCGAACGCTATCGCTTTGGCCACGTCACCTTCTCCGGATCGCAAATTCGTGATGAATACCTGCAAAACCTCGTACCGTTTAAAGAGGGCGACTACTACACCTCTCAGGACCTGGCCGAGCTAAACCGCCGCCTGGCGGCGACCGGGTGGTTCAGTTCGGTGGTGGTGGCGCCTGATTTTGCTAAGTCACGGAAAACCAAGGTGCTGCCTCTGCAGGGCGTTGTCTCGCCACGCAAAGAGAACACCGTGGAAACCGGGGTAGGGTACTCCACAGACGTCGGTCCGCGGGTAAAAGCCACGTGGAAAAAACCGTGGATGAACTCCTATGGCCACAGCCTGACCTCCAGCGTCAGCCTCTCCGCCCCGGAGCAGCAGTTCGACTTCACCTATAAAGTCCCGCTGCTCAAGAGCCCGCTCGAGCAGTACTATCTGATGCAGGGCGGCTTTAAGCGTACCGATCTCAATGACACCCAGGCCGACTCCACCACCCTTGGGTTGTCGCGTTTCTGGGAGATGTCGAGCGGCTGGCAGCGGGCGATCAACCTGCGCTGGAGCCTGGACCACTTTACCCAGGCGAACGTCACCAACACCACCATGCTGATTTACCCCGGGGTCTCGGTGAACCGCACTCGCTCCCGCGGCGGCCTGATGCCCACCTGGGGCGATTCCCAGCGCTACTCGGTGGACTACTCCAACACCATGTGGGGCTCGGACATCAACTTCATCGTGATGCAGGCCCAGGATGTCTGGATCCGTACCCTCTATGACCGCCACCGCTTTGTGGTGCGCGGCAACCTCGGCTGGATCGAAGCGGACAACTTTGACAAGGTGCCGCCGGACCTGCGCTTTTTCGCCGGGGGCGATCGCAGTATTCGCGGCTATAAATACAAATCCATCTCGCCGAAGGACGATGACGGCAAGCTGATCGGGGCCTCGAAGCTGGCCACCGGCTCGCTGGAATATCAGTACAACGTCAGCGGCAAATGGTGGGGCGCCGTGTTTGTCGATAGCGGCGAAGCGGTCAGCGATATTCGCGAAAGTGATTTCAAAACCGGCGCCGGAGTGGGCGTGCGCTGGCAGTCGCCGGTGGGGCCGATCAAGCTGGATATCGCCCGGCCAATCGGCGACAAAGAAGAGCATGGTTTACAGTTTTACATCGGTCTGGGGCCTGAATTATGAGTTTATGGAAGAAGATAAGCCTCGGCGTCTTAATCGTGTTGGTCCTCCTGCTGGGTACCGTCGGGTTCCTGGTGGGCACTACCACCGGCTTGCATCTGGTTTTCAAAGCGGCGGATCGCTGGGTTCCGGGGCTGGAAATCGGCAAAGTGACCGGCGGCTGGCGTGATTTAACCCTCGATAATGTCCGCTATGAGCAGCCCGGCGTGGCGGTCACCGCCGGCCAGTTTCATCTCAGCGTCAGGTTGCGCTGCCTGTGGGACAGCAGTCTGTGCGTAAACGACATCTCGCTGCGCGATATTTACGTCGCCGTCGATACGAAGAAGATGCCGCCCTCTGCGCCGGTCGAGGAAGAGGACAGCGGGCCGCTGAATCTCTCCACCCCTTATCCGATCGCCCTCAGCCGCGTCGCGCTGCATAACGTCAACGTCAAAATCGACGATACCGCGGTCTCTGTGCGCGATTTTTCCACCGGCCTGAACTGGCAGGAGAAAAACCTGACCCTGACGCCGACCTCGCTGCAGGGGCTGCTGATCGCCCTGCCGAAGGTGGCGAAAGTGGCGCAGGAGCAGGTGGTTGAACCGAAAATCGACAACCCGCAGCCGCAGGAAAAACCGCTCGGCGAGACGATGACCGACCTCTTCTCGCAGCCGGTGCTGCCGGGGATGACCGACGTCCATCTGCCGCTGAACCTCAATATTGAGGCGTTCCGCGGCGAGCAGCTGCACCTCACCGGCGATACCGATATCACCGTGTATAACCTGCTGCTGAAAGTCAGCAGTATCGACGGGCAGATGAAGCTCGACGCCCTCGACATCGACTCCGATCAGGGCAAAGTCACCGCCTCGGGCAGCGCCCAGCTGCAGGATAACTGGCCGGTAGACATCACCCTCGCCGGAACGCTGAACGTCGACCCGATGAAAGGGGAGAAAGTGCAGCTGAAGGTGGGCGGCGAGATACGTAAAACGCTTAAGGTCGGGGTGGACTTAAGCGGGCCGGTAGCGGCCACGCTGCGGGCGGACGCGCAGCTGGCGGAGGCCGGGCTGCCGCTCAATATGGAGCTGAAGAGCAAGCAGCTCGCCTGGCCATTCAGCGGCGAGAAGCAGTTCCAGGCCGACGACGTCCAGCTGAAGTTCAGCGGCAAAATGACCGACTACGCGCTGGCCTTCTCCACCGCGGTGAAAGGCCAGTCGCTGCCGCCGGCGAAAATCGCCCTCAACGCCAAAGGCAATGAGCGGCAGATCAATCTCGACAAGCTGACGGTCAATGCCCTCGAAGGGAAAACCGAGCTGAAGGCGCTCCTCGACTGGCAGCAGGCGATCAGCTGGCGCGGCGAGCTGACCCTCGACGGCATCAACACCGCCAAAGAGGTGCCGGACTGGCCGTCGAAGCTCAACGGCAGGATCAAGACCCAGGGCAGCCTGTACGGCGGCAGCTGGCAGATGTCGGTGCCGGAGCTGAAAATTACCGGCAACGTGAAACAGAACAAGGTGGATGTCTCCGGCTCGCTGCAGGGCAACAGCTATCTGCAGTGGAAGATCCCGGGGCTGCATCTGGCGTTAGGCCCGAACAGCGCCGATATCAAAGGCGAGCTGGGGGTGAAGGATCTGAATCTCGACGCCACCATCGATGCGCCGCACCTGGATAATGCGCTGCCGGGGCTCGGCGGGACGGCGAAGGGGCTGGTGAAAGTGCGCGGCACTGTCGATGCGCCGCAGCTGCTGGCGGACATCACCGCCCGGGCGCTGCGCTGGCAGGAGCTGAGCATCGCCCTGGTCAATGTCAAAGGGGATGTGAAATCCACCGATCAGATTGGCGGCAACCTGGACGTGCGGGTGGATCGCATCAGCCAGCCGGGGGTGAATATCAGCCTGGTGCAGCTCAATGCCAAAGGCACTGAGAAGCAGCATGAGCTGCGGCTGCGGGTGCAGGGCGATCCGGTTTCCGGCCAGCTGGCGCTGGCGGGCAGCTTCGATCGTCAGGCCGAGCGCTGGAGAGGCGCGCTAAGCGATACCCGCTTCCAGACGCCGGTAGGGCCGGTAGCGCTGACGCGCAGTATTGCGCTGGACTACCGTAACCAGGAGCAGAAAATCAGCATCGGACCACACTGCTGGACCAACCCGAACGCCGAACTCTGCGTGCCTGAGACCATTGACGCGGGCGCCAGCGGGCGGGCGCGGGTGAATCTCAACCGCTTCGACCTGGCGATGCTTAAGCCGTTTATGCCGGAGGCGACCCAGGCCAGCGGCGTGTTTACCGGTAATGCCGATGTCAGCTGGGACACCACCAAAGAGGGGCTGCCGCAGGGCAAAGTGACCCTCAGCGGGCGCAACGTCAAAGTGACCCAGGTGGTCAATGACGCCCCGCTGCCGGTGGCGTTCGATACGCTGAACCTCAGCGCCGATCTGCACAACAATCGCGCGGAGCTGGGCTGGCTTATCCGCCTGACCAACAATGGCCAGCTGGATGGGCAGGTGCAGGTCACCGACCCGCAGGGGCGGCGTAACCTCGGCGGCAACGTCAATATCAGCAACTTCTCGCTGGCGATGATCAACCCGATTTTCGCCCGCGGTGAAAAGGCGGAGGGACGGCTCAACGCCCGTCTGCGCCTGGGCGGCAACGTGAAAAGTCCGCAGCTGTTCGGCCAGATGCAGCTAAGCGGGGTGGATATCGACGGTAACTTTATGCCGTTTGATATGCAGCCGAGCCAGCTGGCGATGAACTTCAACGGCACGCGCTCGACCCTGCAGGGGACGGTGAACACCCGTCAGGGGCAAATCGCCCTTAGCGGGAACGCCGACTGGACGCAGATCGATAACTGGCGGGCGCAGATTGCGGCGAAGGGCAGCCGGGTGCGGATCACAGTGCCGCCGATGGTCCGTCTCGATGTATCGCCGGACGTGGTGTTTACCGCCACGCCAAGCCTGTTCAACCTCGATGGCAAGGTGGATGTGCCCTGGGCGCGGATCGTGGTCAACGAGGTGCCGGAGAGCGCGGTCGGCGTGTCGTCGGACGAAGTGATGCTCGACAAAAACCTCAAGCCGATTAAGCAGCAGAGCGCCGGGATCCCGATCAACAGCAACCTGACGATCCACGTCGGCAACAACGTTCGTCTGGAAGCCTTCGGTCTGAAAGCGCGTCTGACCGGCGATCTGAAAGTGGCGCAGGATAAGCAGGGGCTGGGACTCAACGGGCAGATCAATATTCCGGACGGCCGCTTCCACGCCTATGGCCAGGATTTGATTGTGCGCAAAGGGGAGCTGCTGTTCTCCGGTCCGCCGGATCAGCCGTTGCTGAATATCGAAGCGATTCGTAACCCGGATGCCACCGAAGACGACGTGATCGCCGGCGTTCGCGTCACCGGCTCCGCCGATCAGCCGAAAGCGGAGATCTTCTCCGACCCGGTTATGTCCCAGCAGGAAGCGCTCTCTTATCTGCTGCGCGGCCAGGGTTTGAGCAGCGGACAGAGCGATAGCGCCGCGATGACCTCAATGCTTATTGGTATGGGGGTTGCACAAAGTGGTCAGGTTGTGGGTAAAATCGGCGAGACGTTTGGCGTAAGCAATTTGGCGTTGGACACCGAAGGGGTAGGCGACTCTTCCCAGGTGGTGGTCAGCGGCTATGTACTGCCGGGTCTGCAGGTAAAATACGGGGTCGGTATCTTCGATTCCCTGGCGACGCTGACTTTACGTTATCGCCTGATGCCTAAGCTATATGTGGAAGCGGTGTCTGGCATCGACCAGGCGCTCGATTTGCTCTATCAGTTTGAGTTTTAGCAATGCGAATATTTGTTTACGGCAGTTTACGACGCAAACAAGGCAACAGCCACTGGATGACCAACGCCCAGTGGCTGGGCGCTCATAGTGTCGACGATTATCAGCTGTACAGCCTGGGCCACTATCCAGGCGCGGTGCCCGGCGAAGGCACAGTACATGGTGAAGTTTATCGTATTGATGCATCGACGCTGGCCGAACTGGATGCGCTCCGCACCAAGGGGGGCGAGTATGCGCGCCACCTGATTCAGACGCCTTACGGCAGCGCATGGATGTATGTCTATCAACGTTCCGTTGAGGGTTGTACGTTGATAGCGAACGGCAACTGGTTGGATCGCGACCAGTATTAACCACGACAGCGCCACCTTCGGGTGGCGTTGTTTTTTCTGCGCCCGCCTCTTACCAGAGCGGCAGATAATCTCTCGCCAGCCACATCGTGGAAGCCAGCGTCGTCAGCGCGAGGAATAAT
Source organism: Klebsiella sp. GG_Kp146 (assembly GCF_040061975.1). Classification (NCBI taxonomy): domain Bacteria; kingdom Pseudomonadati; phylum Pseudomonadota; class Gammaproteobacteria; order Enterobacterales; family Enterobacteriaceae; genus Klebsiella; species Klebsiella sp. GG_Kp146. The sequence continues at coordinate 55,016 of NZ_JBEAHA010000042.1, read as the reverse complement.
AATCGTCGTGTTGGGGTGTTGAACATTACATGACCTCCTCGGGCGTGGTTTGGGGGGCTGCCTCCCGCAGGTAACGCCGCATCGCCGATCGCAGCTTCAGCCAGTCAGCCACCCGGTGTGACAATAACCAGGCCGTTGGGCCAATCAGCTCCAGTACCGCCAGCATTCCGCCAAAGCAGAGTAACAATAAGGACAGCATGTCCAGCGAATCCTGAACCTGCCACCAGACGCGCCGGCCTGACTGAAGGGCGCTGATGATTTCTATCCCGAGAAATAGCAGATACATCACCAGCGCGAGGCCGTAAAACAGGTAATAAAGCAGCGACAGCGGTCTGCGTCCAGGATAGAGCGGATGGTTTTTTACATAAGCCGCGCCGTCGCTGGCATTGTATAGCGCATGGATCGCCCGGCTGTCGCGCTCGTATACGGCGACGATACGATCGCCAGTGGCAAGAAACGGTGGCTGACGACGATAGAGAACAGGATGCAGCGCGAAATTAGTGCAGCCTGCCTGCCACCAGAAGGCCAGCGGCAGGGAACCGCATTGTATCCCGAGGCCGTGATATTCCCGCGTAGGATTGCCCGCATACCACTTCTTAAAGTGGGTATCGGTGATGATGTCTGTCTTAACCGCATAGCGTTCCGGCAGGGCATGCGTAAAAGGCATCGCCGACCGGCGGACGGCCCGCGGCGTTGCGGGTAGCGGCTGGCAAAAAGAAAAGTCGCGGCGGCGGGCCTGCGCCATCTTCGCCAGCAGATCGCGCATGGCGGGGTGCCGTTTTAGCGCCGGGTGGAACAGCCGCTCGCAGAGCCCGGTTAACAGCGCGATGAAGGCCAGTACCGCGATAATGCCGCAGCCGAACTTTGCCCATTCTGAGGCGCTCACCAGGAGCGGAATAAGGGAGACGATGAGCGTCAGCAGGCTGATAATCAGCAGCGGCCGGGCCCAGCGCTTGACGCGTTGACTGGGCTCAAGGAGCGTTTCACCATCGCTGAGCCAGTGGATCCAGTAACTGCCGTTGTCCAGGCGGCGGGCGCCGAGATACAGAGGCTGATGGGTCTTCAGGCGGTCAAAAAGCGAGGGGTCGTTAAAATAGCGTTTATCGGTATAAAAGACATGGTCGCCGGCGATAAGGCGCAGATACCCCTGTTTTTCAGAGGCGGCGGTTGTGAAGCCAGAAAAGTTAAGAGTGAAATAGCGAACGCTTTTCACGGGACACCCTCCATGGTGTTATCGCGGCTATCCGTGCCGCAATCAGGCAGGGTATGACCCTGCCTGAGACAGAATTACTTCTGCTTAGCGCGCTCGAAAGAGGCAACGATTTCCGCTTTCGCCGCTTCTGCGTTGTCCCAACCGTCGACTTTAACCCACTTGCCTTTTTCCAGATCTTTGTAGTGCTCAAAGAAGTGAGTGATCTGGGCTTTCAGCAGTTCCGGCAGGTCGTTCACATCGTTGATGTGATCGTATTCTTTGCTCAGCTTGGTGTGCGGTACCGCAACCAGTTTCGCATCTTCACCGGATTCGTCGGTCATCTTCAGAACGCCAACCGGACGGCAGCGGATCACGGAGCCCGGCTGCAGCGGGTACGGGGTCGGGACCAGCACGTCAACCGGGTCGCCGTCCAGGGACAGGGTGTGGTTGATGTAGCCGTAGTTGCACGGATAGAACATCGCTGTGGACATGAAACGGTCAACGAACAGTGCACCGCTCTCTTTGTCGACTTCGTATTTGATGGGATCTGCGTTCGCCGGGATCTCGATCACGACGTAGATGTCTTCCGGCAGATCTTTGCCCGCAGGTACGTTGAGTAAGCTCATGTCTGTTTCCTTTAAAATGTATGGCAAACAAGTGCTCGGTATTATAGCCAACTCACATCGAATGTCTTCGCTTCTTTTTCCCGATCTCGCCGTGGAGTGCTCTGAATTTTGCGCGCAATAATGGCATGAAAATCCATAAACATAGCCACATCATGAATAAATTTATGTAACCGTTTTCATTGCATGTGATTGATTTATCAAACCGCTTAAAAAAACGTCATAAACCGCAACAGCCGCGCTCCCTGCGAAGCCTTATCGGCTCTCCACTGGGCAATGGGGCCGTCATTAACATCTCATTTACTTTTTTGAAGTGTGATGTAACGCATTCAGTTACATCACCGATTGTCTATAGTTTGTCCGCAGGTGAGATTTTAACCAACAATAACCCTACGAGGATACCCTTATGTGGAAGCGCTTACTTCTTGTCACAGCAGTTTCCGCAGCTATGTCGTCTATGGCGATAGCTGCCCCGCTAACCGTAGGTTTTTCGCAGGTCGGTTCTGAATCCGGCTGGCGTGCGGCGGAAACCAGCGTCGCGAAAGAGGAAGCCGCCAAGCGCGGTATCACGCTGAAGATCGCCGATGGTCAGCAAAAACAGGAAAACCAGATCAAAGCGGTGCGCTCCTTTATCGCCCAGGGGGTAGACGCGATCTTCATTGCGCCGGTGGTGGCTACCGGCTGGGAGCCGGTGCTGAAAGAGGCGAAAGAGGCCAAAATCCCGGTCTTCCTCCTCGACCGTTCCATTGATGTGAAAGATAAAGATCTCTACATGACCACCGTGACCGCCAACAACGTGCTGGAAGGTCAGCTGATTGGCGACTGGCTGGTGAAAACCGTCGACGGTAAGCCGTGTAACGTCGTGGAACTGCAGGGCACCGTCGGGGCCAGCGTGGCCATCGACCGTAAGAAAGGCTTCGCTGACGCCATCGCCAAAGCGTCGAATATCAAAATCATCCGCTCTCAGTCCGGCGACTTCACCCGCAGCAAAGGGAAAGAGGTTATGGAGAGCTTTATCAAGGCTGAGAATAACGGCAAAAACATCTGCATGGTATTCGCTCATAACGACGATATGGTCATCGGCGCCATCCAGGCCATTAAAGAAGCTGGCCTGAAGCCGGGCAAAGATATTCTGACCGGCTCCATCGACGGCGTGCCGGATATCTATAAAGCGATGATCGCCGGCGAAGCCAACGCCAGCGTCGAGCTGACGCCAAATATGGCCGGCCCGGCGTTTGATGCGCTGGAGAAATACAAAAAAGACGGCACCCTGCCGGAGAAGCTGACCATTACCAAATCGACGCTGTATCTGCCGGATACGGCGAAAGAAGAGTTAGAGAAGAAGAAAAATATGGGCTACTGAGTGAATAGCCCCTCATCCCGACCCTCTCCTCAGCCGGAGAGGGTAACAGGCAGCGTTCCAGCAACCCCGGCAAGCACAGCGCGAACCGGGGCAACCTGACATCATTTGAAGGTGATATCGATTATGAGCGCCGAGGCACACCAGGAGATCCTTCGCACCGAAGGACTCAGTAAATTCTTCCCCGGCGTTAAGGCGCTGGATAACGTCAACTTTAGCCTGCGGCGCGGCGAAATCATGGCCCTGTTGGGCGAAAACGGCGCCGGGAAATCGACGCTGATCAAAGCGCTTACCGGCGTTTACCATGCCGATCGCGGCACTATCTGGCTGGAAGGCCAGACCATTTCCCCGAAAAATACCGCCCATGCCCAGCAGCTGGGGATCGGCACTGTCTACCAGGAAGTGAACCTGCTGCCCAATATGTCGGTGGCGGATAACCTGTTCATCGGCCGTGAGCCGCGGCGGTTTGGCCTGCTGCGGCGGAAAGAGATGGAGGCCAAGGCGACGGCGCTGATGGCCTCCTACGGCTTTTCCCTCGATGTGCGCGAGCCGCTGAACCGCTTTTCAGTGGCGATGCAGCAGATCGTCGCTATCTGCCGGGCCATCGACCTGTCGGCCAAGGTGCTGATCCTCGACGAGCCCACCGCCAGCCTCGATACCCAGGAGGTGGAGATGCTGTTTACCCTGATGCGCCAGCTCAGGGATAACGGCGTCAGCCTGATCTTCGTCACCCATTTTCTCGACCAGGTCTATGCGGTCAGCGACCGCATTACCGTGCTGCGCAACGGCAGCTTCGTCGGCTGCCGCGAGACCCGAGAACTGCCGCAGATTGAGCTGGTGAAAATGATGCTGGGCCGCGAACTGGACCACAACGCCCTGCAGCGGGCGGGCCGAACCCTGCTGAGCGATAAGCCGGTGGCGGCATTTGAAGGCTACGGTAAAAAAGGCACCATCGCCCCGTTCGACCTGCAGGTGCGTCCGGGCGAAATCGTTGGCCTCGCCGGCCTGTTGGGTTCCGGCCGCACAGAAACCGCCGAGGTGATCTTCGGTATTAAAACGGCGGACAGCGGGAAGGCGTGGATCAAAGGCAAACCGCAAACCCTGCGTTCTCCGCATCAGGCCTCCTGCCTCGGGATCGGCTTCTGTCCGGAGGATCGCAAAACCGACGGCATTATCGCCGCCGCCTCGGTGCGGGAAAATATCGTCCTCGCCCTGCAGGCGCAGCGCGGCTGGCTGCGGCCGATACCCCGGCGCGAACAGAACGAGATCGCCGAGCGCTTTATTCGCCAGCTGGGGATCCGCACCCCCAGCGCGGAGCAGCCGATCGAGTTTCTCTCCGGCGGCAACCAGCAGAAGGTGCTGCTTTCCCGCTGGCTGCTGACCAAACCGCAGTTCCTGATCCTCGATGAGCCGACCCGCGGCATCGACGTTGGCGCCCATGCGGAAATCATTCGCCTGATTGAAACCCTCTGCGCCGATGGCCTCGCGCTGCTGGTCATCTCCTCTGAACTGGAGGAGCTGGTGGGTTACGCCGATCGGGTCATTATCATGCGCGATCGCCGGCAGGTGGCCGAGATCCCGCTCGCCGAGCTCTCTGTACCGGCGATCATGAACGCAATTGCGGCATAAGGAGTAACCCATGATGCCTCGATCTCTTTCGCAAACCGGCCCGGAGAAGCGACGCTTCACCTGGCCGAAGGGCACCCCGCAGATCATTGCCCTGCTGCTGGTTCTGCTGGTCGACAGCCTGGTGGCGCCCCATTTTTATCAGGTGGTGCTCCAGGATGGCCGCCTGTTTGGCAGCCCAATCGATATTCTCAACCGCGCCGCCCCGGTGGCGCTGCTGGCCATCGGCATGACGCTGGTGATCGCCACCGGCGGCATCGACCTGTCGGTGGGGGCGGTGATGGCGATAGCCGGCGCGACGGCCGCCTCGATGACCGTCGCCGGTCACAGCCTGCCGGTGGTGCTGCTGGCCTCGCTGGCGGCGGGCGCGCTGGCCGGGCTGTGGAACGGCATTCTCGTGGCGGTCCTTAAGATCCAGCCCTTTGTGGCGACGCTGATCCTGATGGTGGCCGGACGCGGGGTGGCGCAGTTGATCACCGCCGGGCAGATCGTCACCTTTGATTCCCCGGCGCTGGCGTGGCTCGGCAGCGGATCGTTCCTCCTGTTTCCGACGCCGGTGATCATCGCCGCCGCGACCCTGCTGCTGTTCTGGCTGTTTACCCGCAAAACGGCGCTGGGCATGTTTATCGAAGCGGTAGGGATCAATATCCGCGCGGCGAAAAACGCCGGCGTCAATACCCGCATCGTGGTGATGCTGGCCTATGTCCTGAGCGGCGTCTGCGCGGCGATCGCCGGGATCATCGTGGCGGCGGACATTCGCGGCGCGGATGCCAATAACGCCGGGCTATGGCTTGAGCTGGACGCCATTCTGGCGGTGGTCATCGGCGGCGCTTCGCTGATGGGCGGGCGCTTCAACCTGCTGCTGTCGGTGGTGGGGGCGCTGATTATCCAGGGAATGAACACCGGGATTTTGCTCTCCGGCTTCCCGCCGGAGCTCAACCAGGTGGTGAAAGCGGTGGTGGTGCTGTGCGTACTGATTGTCCAGTCGCCGCGCTTTATCGGTTTACTGAAAGGGGTACGCGGCCATGATAAAACGTAATTTACCGTTGATGATCACCCTCGCGGTGTTTGTGCTGGGCTATCTCTACTGCCTGACGCAATTCCCCGGCTTTGCCTCGACGCGGGTGATCTGCAATATCCTGACGGATAACGCCTTCCTCGGGATCATCGCCGTGGGCATGACCTTCGTGATCCTCTCCGGCGGGATCGATCTGTCTGTCGGGTCGGTGATCGCCTTTACCGGCGTCTTTCTCGCCAAAGCGATTGGCTTTTGGGGAATATCACCGCTGGTGGCGTTTCCGCTGGTGCTGGTGATGGGCTGCGCCTTCGGCGCGTTTATGGGGCTGCTGATTGACGCCCTGAAGATCCCGGCCTTTATCATCACCCTCGCCGGCATGTTCTTCCTGCGCGGCGTGAGCTATCTGGTGTCAGAGGAGTCGATTCCGATTAACCACCCGGTGTACGACACCCTGTCCGGGCTGGCATGGACTATTCCCGGCGGCGGACGCCTCAGCGCCATGGGGCTGCTGATGCTGCTGGTGGTGGTGGCCGGTATTTTTGTCGCCCACCGCACCCGCTTCGGCAACCAGGTGTATGCCATTGGCGGCAACGCGACGTCGGCGAATTTAATGGGGATTTCCACCCGCAGCGCCACGATCCGTATCTATATGCTCTCCACCGGGCTGGCGACGCTGGCCGGGATCGTCTTTTCCATTTATACCCAGGCGGGCTATGCGCTGGCGGGCGTCGGCGTGGAGCTGGACGCCATTGCCTCGGTGGTGATCGGCGGCACGCTGCTCAGCGGCGGCGTCGGCACTGTGCTGGGAACCCTGTTCGGGGTGGCGATCCAGGGGCTGATTCAGACCTACATCAACTTCGACGGCACCCTCAGCTCATGGTGGACCAAAATCGCCATCGGCATTTTGCTGTTTATCTTTATCGCGCTGCAGCGTGGGCTGACCGTGCTGTGGGAAAACCGGCAGAATGCGGCGGTCACGCGGGTGAGCGGGGCGGGGAGTCGCTAAGAGAGAGGATCCTCCCGCAGGCGCGGGAGGAGTGGGCAGGGCGCTTAGGCGTCCGGGAACGACTTAATAAAGTTCTCGACGTCTTCCACCATGTGGTTGTTGCCGACGAAGAAGGAGCGGCGCTGGTGCAGGCTTTCCGGAACAATATCCAGAATACGCTCTTTACCATCGCTGGCCTTACCGCCCGCCTGTTCGGCGAGGAAGGCCATCGGGTTGCATTCATACAGCAGGCGCAGCTTGCCGTCCGGGTGGCTGGCGGTGCTTGGATAGAGGTAGATGCCGCCTTTCAGCAGGTTGCGGTGGAAGTCCGCCACCAGCGAGCCGATATAGCGTGAGGTATAAGGACGCTGAGTCGCTTTGTCCTCTTCCTGGCAGTACTTAATGTACTTCTTCACGCCCTGCGGGAATTTGATGTAGTTGCCTTCGTTAATGGAGTAGGTATTGCCCTTCTCCGGGAAGCGCATGCGCTCCTGGCACAGACAGAAGACGCCGAGGGACGGGTCGTAGGTGAAGGCGTGGACGCCGCAGCCGGTGGTATACACCAGCATCGTCGAGGAACCGTAAACCACATAGCCGGCGGCGACCTGGCGGTTACCCGGCTGCAGGAAGTCTTCTTCTGTCACCGGCGTGCCAACAGGCGTCACGCGGCGGTAGATAGAGAAGATCGTACCAACAGAGACGTTAACGTCGATGTTAGAGGAGCCATCCAGAGGGTCCATCAGCACCACGTATTTGGCGTGTTCACACCCTTCGAAGACGACAATCTCATCTTCTTCTTCAGAGGCGATCCCGGCAACAATATCGCGTGCTCGCAGTGCGGCTTTTAATTTTTCATTCGCGAACAGATCGAGTTTTTGCTGCACCTCGCCCTGAACGTTTTCTGCACCGCTGGCACCCAGGATATCGACCAGACCGGCCTTGTTGATATCGCGGTGGATGATCTTGGCGCCCAACTTTATTGCTGACAACAAAGCAGTCAGCTCACCGGTGGCGTGGGAGAACTCGTGCTGCTTTTCAACAATAAACTCACCTAACGTTTTCATAACTCGTTCCCTGCATTTTTATGTTGAGTAAAACGAACGCAACAATCTTAACAAAGAATCAAAAAAGTGCGCACTAGTGAATCGCGCCAGCAAAATACAGATTCGCCTGAAATGCATTTCGCCAGGGCCCGGGATATGGGTAAAATGTGCCCCGGATAAGAGAAGGAAATGACGAATGCGCATTCATATTTTAGGAATCTGTGGCACGTTTATGGGGGGCCTGGCCATGCTGGCGCGCTCCCTCGGTCATGAGGTAACGGGGTCGGATGCTAACGTCTATCCGCCGATGAGCACCCTGCTGGAAAACCAGGGGATTGATTTAATTCAGGGCTATGACCCCAGCCAGCTGGAGCCCCGGCCGGACCTGGTGATCATCGGTAACGCCATGACTCGCGGCAACCCGTGCGTTGAAGCGGTGCTGGAAAACAATATTCCCTATATGTCCGGCCCGCAGTGGCTGCACGACTTCGTGCTGCGCGATCGCTGGGTGCTGGCCGTCGCCGGGACCCACGGCAAAACCACCACCGCCGGCATGGCGACCTGGATCCTTGAAGCCTGCGGTTACCAGCCGGGCTTCGTGATCGGCGGCGTGCCGGGCAATTTTGACGTCTCTGCGCGCCTGGGCGACAGCCCGTTCTTCGTCATTGAAGCGGATGAATACGACTGCGCCTTCTTCGACAAGCGCTCCAAATTTGTTCACTACTGCCCGCGGACGCTGATCCTCAACAACCTTGAGTTCGACCACGCGGATATCTTTGACGACCTGAAGGCGATTCAGAAGCAGTTCCACCATCTGGTGCGCATCGTGCCGGGCAAAGGCAAAATTATCCTGCCGGAGAACGACATCAACCTGAAGCAGGTGATGGCGATGGGTTGCTGGAGCGAGCAGGAGCTGGTGGGCGAGCAGGGCCACTGGCAGGCGAAGAAGCTGAACGCTGACGCCTCGCAGTGGGAAGTGCTGTTCGACGGTGAAAAGGTCGGCGAGGTGAAGTGGGCGCTGGTCGGCGAGCATAATATGCATAACGGCCTGATGGCCATTGCCGCGGCGCGTCACGTCGGGGTACTGCCGGCGGATGCCGCGAACGCGCTGGGCAGCTTTATCAACGCCCGCCGTCGCCTGGAGCTGCGCGGCGAAGCCAACGGCGTCACCGTGTATGACGATTTCGCTCATCATCCGACGGCCATCCTCGCTACGCTGCAGGCGCTGCGCGGCAAAGTGGGCGGCACCGCGCGCATTCTCGCCGTGCTGGAGCCGCGCTCTAACACCATGAAAATGGGCGTCTGCAAGGACGATCTGGCGCCGTCTCTTGGCCGCGCCGATGAGGTGTTCCTCCTGCAGCCGCAGCATATCCCGTGGCAGGTGGCGGAAGTGGCGGAAGCCTGCGTCCAGCCGGCTCACTGGAGCGCCGACGTCGATACCCTGGCGGAGATGGTGGTCAAAACCGCCCATCCTGGCGACCATATCCTGGTGATGAGCAACGGCGGCTTCGGCGGCATTCATCAAAAGCTGCTGGATAAACTGGCGCAAAAAGCGGCCGCGACAGAGTAACGTCCCGCCTCCGGTCACTGCCCTCCGCGTGAGGGCAGTTTTGTTTTTACCAACAGGGATGGTGTGATGCTTACCCGCGAAAGCGTACTTTCTACCGACTCGCCCCATTTCGCCATGCTGGACGCGCTCTACGCGCGCGCCTTTCCGTGGCACGAGCAGCGCGAAAGCGAGGCCAAACGTCAGGCGCTGAGCAACGCGCACTACGCGCTGGAGGCGTGGTTCGATGAGGACGTATTTATCGGCCTCAGCGGCTGCTGGCAGTTTGCCGGCTACTGTTATGTCGAACATTTGGCGATCGACGATACGCTGCGCTCCCGCGGCTATGGTAAACAGCTGCTGGCGCAGATCCTGACGCGCGCGCCGCTGACCATTCTGGAAATCGATCCGCTGAGCAGCGAGATCGCCCATAAACGGCTGCGCTTTTATCAGTCGATGGGATTCCACGCTAACCCCTGGGCGCATCGTCATCCGACCTATCATCAGGGCATCGCGGATCATGAGCTGCTGGTGCTGAGCTACCCGCAGCCGATCGATGAGCGACAGTATCAGCAGTTTGCCCGGGATCTCGGGCGCGAGGTGATGGGGCGGGCGTAGCCCGGCGCGGCGTACCGCTCCGGGCGTTCGGCTGGGGTATTTTTACTCTTTGGCGATCGGCGTGTCGTTCTCCGCCACTTTATTGTCGCCCTGAATCTGCGCGATTTTCTGCTCGACGGCGGCCACTTGGGCACTGTCATGCAGCAGGGTGTAGGTCAGATCAAACTGCGCGCTGGCGCCCGGCTGCAGCTGCTTCACGCGTTTTTGCTCGCGTTCAATGGTCACCGGATAGGCGTAGCTGGTCCCCGGCTCGATACCGGTGACATAGCCCTGTTTGACGGTGTCGGTGTTTTTCCACAGCGTCAGGACCGGCAGCTGGCGGGTGTCGAACTGAATGGAGGCTCCTTTATCGCCCGCTTTGTTGACCACGGCGGCCAGCGTCTGGTGATTTTCATCGGCCAGCGGCTGAATATTAAACACCATCTCGTCAAAGTCTTTGGTCGGCCCCTGATAGGTTTGCCAGGTTTTTAATCCGCTCTTAGCGTAATCATTGAACGGGCTGATGCTGGACATCGGGGCGAGGAAACGCGCGCCTTCTTCCAGAATCGGGGTGCCGAAGTTGCTGTGGTAGATGATCTGGTAATCATGCGGATAGTCGGCGTGATTGGTTAAGACATCGTGCAGGCTGAAGCTGTTGCTGCCCGGGATATAGCGCAGCTCGGTCATGGTTTGCAGATCGGCTTTTTTGAAGGTGCTCTCTTTCACCAGCCCGCGGACGCGAATTTCATACGGCGCGCTGTCGGCCACCTCTACCTCCACCAGAGAGGCCGGCGTGTTGCCTGCCTTGCCGTGCAGGGTATAAATTTGCCCGTCCGCGGTCACCGGATGGCCGGTCCACTCATAGCCGCAGCGGACCATCATTTCGTTGAACCCTTCCAGCCAGCCGAGCCCGTTGCGACTCTCCAGGTTGATAAACGCCGGGTTAACAACCTCTTTGACCGGCGAATCCCAACCCATCCGGCTGCCGAAGCCTTCCACTCGCAGCAAGTTCATGCCGCGCGTCGGGCTGAGGGTGATGGTCAGGCCGTCTTTACTGCGAATGGTGAGGATTTTGCTGCCTTCCTGCTTGCCGCCGTGCAGGACTTTCTGCTCAATGCTGAACGCATGGTCTTTCACCTTCAGCTGATCGCTGCCGATCTGCCAGTTTCCTTTATCCATGCCCTCTTCAGCATTCGTCAGCACCCATGTTTTTGCCGCGGCGGAGCCAGAAACCAGCAGAGCGATAGCCGTCAGAACCAATGTCTTTTTCATTTTATTCCCTTTTTGCTGAATCGATTGTGTCATTGACGTGTGAAATCTACCGGCATGGGGGTGATTAAAATGTGAAGCGCCTCACCTGGTGAGAAAGTGGCCGTTTTTAAGATATTAAATGCGATAGTCGTCGGATTATTGTGCTAAACCATGCTTAATTATCACCACAAGATGTGATCTGCATTGCTTTTAGCTTTAACGATTCAGCTTTAGAGAAGGCAATAAACGACAGTCTCGTTGTGTGGACTTGGGGGCTCAGGGGAGGCAGCGGGGAACCCCTGCTGGCGCGATGCTTGCGTTGAAGAAGGGGGAGGTGGGCCGGATACAGCCTGCCCGGCGGCGCGGCGCTTGCGCGGGCCTGCGGAGTTGAGCAACTGTTTGATAACTCAGGTTCAGCAGCCTTTCGTAGCCGCCATCCGGCACAACGACGGGAACGGCGCCGGATACAGCCTGCCCGGCGGCGCGGCGCTTGCGCGGGCCTACAGAGTCGAGCAACTGTTTGATAACTCAGGTTCAGCAGCCTTCCGTAGGCCGGATAAGACGTTAGCCACCCACCAGACAAAGCGGAGTAGCCCGGATAAGGCGCAGCGCGCCGCCATCCGGGTGACTTGTGCGGCAAAAGCGGCGGGAATTAGCCTTCGTTTTCCGCCAGTTCGCGCAAATACTGGAAGATCAGGCGCGCGGATTTCGGCGGTTTGTTGCCTTCTTTCTCTTTCTTCGCATTGCGGATCAGGGAACGCAGCTGCTGACGGTCAGCATCTGGCCACAGGTTCAGCACTTCAGCTACGGCGTCATCCCCGTCGTCAATCAGTCGGTCACGGATCTGCTCCAGCTTGTGGAACAGCGCAACCTGCTGGTTGTGGCGGTTTTTCAGCTTATCCAGCGCCTGACGAATCGGATCGACATCGCGATTGCGCAGCATCTTACCGATAAGCTGCAACTGGCGGCGGCGACCCTCTTTTTTGATTCGCTGGGCGAGTTCGATGGCGTCGCGCAGGTCAGTATCCAGCGGAATTTTATCCAGCGCGTTTTTCCCCAGGTCAACGAGTTCCGCGCCAAGACGCTTCAGTTCTTCCGCGTCGCGCTTAATTTCACTCTTACTGACCCAGATAATTTCATCGTCTTCATCCTCGATATCATCACCGGGAACGTCGTCGAGCCAGTCTTCGGGCTGCTTTGTCATCTCAGGCTCCTTAAAAAAAGAGGCTAATGTTACCAGTTAAGGCGCGCACTGAAAAACGGTTCTCTGTTAGACTTCAGTTAACTCCTTCTTACATTATGGCATTAGCAATGAAAGTGATCTCTCAAGTTGCCCAGCAACGTAAGACGCTGGAAGAGGCCGTGACCACGGCGCTGGAACTGGCGGCAGGTAAATCCGATGGCGCGGAAGTCTCCGTCAGCAAGACGACGGGCATCGGCGTCAGCACCCGCTATGGCGAAGTGGAGAATGTAGAATTCAATAGCGATGGGGCGTTAGGCATCACGGTTTACCACCAGAACCGCAAGGGCAGCGCCTCTTCCACCGATCTCAGCCCGGACGCCATCGCCCGCACCGTGCAGGCGGCGCTGGATATCGCCCGCTACACCTCCCCGGATCCCTTCGCCGGCGTGGCGGATAAAGAGCTGCTGGCCTTTGACGCCCCGGATCTGGACCTGTTCCACCCGGCGGAGGTCTCCCCGGATGAGGCCATCGAACTGGCCGCCCGCGCAGAGCAAGCGGCGCTGAAGACCGATAAACGCATCACCAACACCGAAGGCGGCAGCTTTAACAGCCACTACGGCATCAAAGTGTTCGGCAACAGCCATGGCATGCTGCAGAGCTACTGTTCGACTCGCCACTCCCTTTCCAGCTGCGTGATCGCGGAAGATGACGGCGACATGGAACGCGACTACGCCTATACCATTGGCCGGGCGATCGAGGATCTGCAGTCCCCGGAATGGGTCGGGGAAGAGTGCGCCCGCCGCACCCTGTCGCGCCTCGCGCCGCGTAAGCTGTCGACCATGAAGGCGCCGGTGATTTTCGCCAATGAAGTGGCGACCGGGCTGTTTGGCCACCTGGTCGGAGCGATTGCCGGTGGTTCGGTATACCGCAAATCCACCTTCCTGCTCGATTCGCTGGGCAAACAAATTTTGCCGGAGTGGCTGACCATTGAAGAGCATCCGCACCTGCGTAAAGGACTGGCCTCCACGCCGTTCGACAGCGAAGGCGTGCGCACCGAGCGTCGCGATATCGTCAAAGACGGCGTGCTGACCCAGTGGCTGCTGACCAACTACTCCGCTCGCAAGCTGGGGATGAAAAGCACCGGCCACGCCGGCGGCATCCATAACTGGCGCATCAACGGCCGCGGCCTGAGTTTTGCAAAGATGCTTAAAGAGATGGGCACCGGTCTTGTGGTTACCGAACTGATGGGGCAGGGTGTCAGTGGCGTCACTGGCGACTACTCACGCGGCGCATCCGGCTTCTGGGTAGAAAATGGCGAAATTCAATATCCTGTCAGTGAGATCACCATTGCAGGAAATCTGAAAGAAATGTGGCGTAATATCGTGACCATCGGCGATGATATTGAAACGCGCAGCAACATTCAGTGCGGTTCTGTGCTGCTGCCGGAGATGAAAATCGCCGGGCAATAACACCTGTTTGCTTAAATAATAAAAAGGAAGTGAGCAATGCGTAAAAAAATGTTAGCGATGCTGGCTGTCTCTGCTTTTGCGCTCGGTTCAGTCTCGGCCTTCGCCGACCTGGGCGAAGACATGGACACTCTGGCAGAAAATCTGCAAGTGGTACAGAAAACCTCCGACGCCGGCGAACTGAAAGCGGCGCTGAATAAGATGCGTACCGCCGCGGTTGATGCCCAGAAAGAGACGCCGCCGAAGCTGGAAGGCAAAGCGGCCGACAGCGCTGAGATGAAAGATTACCGTCACGGTCTGGATATTCTGATCGGCCAGATCGACGGCGCGCTGAAGCTGGCGAATGAAGGCAAGGTGAAAGAGGCGCAGGCCGCCGCGGAGGAGTTTAAAACCACCCGCAACACCTACCATAAGAAGTACCGCTAACTGTTCTTTTCGGGAGGCATCAGCCGATGTCTCCCGCCTGAAAACCTACCTGTATCACATTTTTCCCTTTTCTTTTTCCGGCCTTTCCGCAGCCGCGGGCGGCTCATTCGCGCGCATTGTTGTGATACGTCTCACGCCATAATTGCTGTTTTTTCATTTTTCCAGTGAATATGTGGTGTCGATCACGCCTGCCGTCTCCCTTTCCACTTCGAAGTGGAAAACAACTCGCTACAAACTCCCACCCCCCGGCGCTACTTTGATTCCCAGAGACATCAGCGGGGTATCAGAAGTGAATAACGGAGCGGTAATACACGACGTAGGGGAGCAGGCAGTGCAGACCGAACGCCTGGCTGACAAGATGCTGCAGCAGGTTTTTGCCCTGTTAAGCCGTCACGGCATCGTCCCTAACGACGTTCAGGAGCAAATGCTGACTTCCCACGTGCGGGCGATGGCCCACCGGTCAATCAGCGGCGAACCGCTGCCGGAAGTGGATGCCAGCCTGTTCGAAGAGATTTCACCAGATTCAATGACGTTGGCCCGCGAAGTGGTCGCGCAGTTCGGCAACCTGCCTGATGAAGAGGCCTGGCTGCTCTCCGTCCATTTCGAAGTCGCAAAAGAAAACCTGTAAGGAGCAAAACATGGAACAAATCACCGTAGTTATTGGCGACCGTCTGGGTAAAGGCCAAAAAGTCGCCGCAGGCGCAGAGAAAGCCGGCGCACGTGCAGTGGTCGTCCCTGGCGTTGCTGCTGACATGAAGCTTGGCGACATGATGAAAGCGGAAAACGCCACCTTCGGCATCTCCTTCTGCGGCAGCGGCGGCGCCGGCGCCATCACCGCCCAGACCAAACACGGCTACAAAGCGAAATACGGCATGCGTTCCGTGGAAGAGGGCGTCACCGCCATCAACGAAGGCTGCAACGTGCTGGGCTTCGGCTTTATGGATAAAGAAGAGCTGGGCGAGCGGCTGGTAGAGGCCTGGAAAAAGAAATACGGCGCATAAGTATGAAAGAGCAATTCACCACCACGGTGAGGGTTGCCGGCAAAGGCGAAAGCAAATCACGGGCCTTCGCCGATGCCCTGAACCATGTGCAGGCTGCGGTGATGAAAACGTCATCGCACATTCTGCTGCGTATTGAGCCACAGGACGTGACGGTTGTTCATGCGCGCGAAGCGGTACGAAAAGAGGCCTTCCTGTTTTTCTTTTTGCGCCGTGAACGACGGACCTACAGCGTGGAGCTGGACGTCACCGTCAACGTGACCGCCATCGATCTCGATAAAGTGGATTTCGTCACGCAAACCTGATTGTTAGCAAAGGGTCTGACTATGTTCCTGATAATATTAATAAAATCGCTTATCATCGGCGGCCTGGTCGGCGTCGGCGTGGGCGCCGGAGCGGCACGCATGTTTCATGCCCCTACCACCCAGGGGATGGGGGCGTTTCGAACCCTGGGCGAGCTGAACTCCTGTGAGGGCGATCCGGCTTCCCACTTCTCCTTTGGCCTCGGTTTCTTCTTTAACGCCTGGGCCTCTTCCGTTGCAGCAGGCTCCTTCACCCAGGATGTTGACCACCGCATTATCCCCAACTGGGGCGCGGCGGCGCTGATGCTGAAAAATCGTAACGTCGGCGAAACGCTGCACGATCCGAAAAAAATGGCCATCTCCTGCGGCATCATCGGCATGATCGTCGTCGCCTTCCTTAACCTCACCGCCTCGTCCGTACCGGAAGCGCTGCAGGTGACCGCGGTTAAGGTACTGGTCCCGGCGGCAAACCTGCTGGTGAACACCGTGATGCCGGTGATCTTCTGGCTGGCGGCGATCGACGCCGGTAAAAAATCAGGCTTCTGGGCGACCATCTTCGGCGGCGCGGCGCAGCTGATTATGGGCAACGCCGTACCGGGGCTGGTGCTGGGCATCCTGATCGGCAAAGGCGTTGAAGAGAGCGGCTGGAACCGGGTCACCAAAGTGATGATGGTGGCCATTGTCGCCCTGTTCGTCCTCAGCGGCTTCTTCCGCGGCTTCGACATGAAGATGATCGAATCCTTCCATCTGACCGTGCCGAACTGGCTGGACATGATCCACAACTCACTCAGCGGCAAGTAACGGGAGCCTGATAATGGAACAGAATAAAGGTTTTTGGTATGCCGACTGGTCGTTCCCGATCTTCGTTGGCCTGCTCTCCTCCGGCGTCTTCGCCGGGACCCACATGTACTACCTGTACGGCATCGGCGCCTTTAACGAAGTCGCCTTCGTGGCGATGCTGAAGTCGGGGATTGATACCGGCGTTTACGGCGCGGTGGCGGCGTTTGGCGCCAGCTTCCTGTTCGCCCGCATCATCGAAGGGTCGCTGGTGGGGATCCTCGATATCGGCGGCGCTATTCAGACCGGGATCGGTCTTGGCGTCCCGGCGCTGCTACTCGGCGCGGGCTTTGTCTTCCCGGTGGCGAACTTCGCCGCCTCGCTGGCAACCGGCCTGATCCTCGGCCTGGCGGTGGGCTACATCATCATTCTGGCGCGTAAGTTCACCATCAACCAGAGCGACTCCACCTACGGCGCCGACGTGATGATGGGGGCCGGTAATGCCTCCGGCCGCTTCCTTGGCCCCTTGATCATCCTCAGCGCAATGACCGCCTCGATTCCTATCGGGATCGGCTCGCTGGTTGGCGCCCTGCTGTTCTACATCTGGCAGAAACCGATCACCGGCGGCGCTATCCTCGGCGCGATGATCCTCGGCTCCATTTTCCCGGTGGCGATTAGCTAATCGCCCGATGGCGCGGCGCTTATCGGGCCTACACGTCAGCGCGATTGGTAGGCCGGATAAGGCGGTACGCCGCCATCCGGCAACAGATACACTCTTTCATCAGGAGATAGCTATGTTTGATTTACTCCTGCGCCGCGCGCGCCTCGTCGACGATACCCTGACTGATATCGCCATTCAGGACGGGAAAATCGCGGCGCTGGGCGAGATTAGCGCGCCCTCCCGCAAAACCCTCGATCTGCAGGGCAACAGCTACGTCAGCGCCGGTTGGATTGACTCCCACGTTCACTGCTACCCGAATTCGCCAATTTATCACGATGAGCCGGACAGCGTCGGCATCGCCACCGGCGTCACCACCGTGATTGATGCCGGCAGCACCGGCGCCGACGATGTCGATGAGTTCTATCAACTGACCCGTAAAGCGGCGACGGAAGTCTATGCCCTGCTCAATATCTCCCGCGTCGGGCTGATTGCCCAGAATGAACTGGCCAATATGACCAATATTGACGCCGAGGCGGTGAAGCAGGCGGTGCAGCGTCATCCCGATTTTATCGTTGGTCTGAAGGCGCGGATGAGCAGCAGCGTAGTGGGGGAAAACGGCATTACGCCGCTGGCGCGCGCCAAGGCGATTCAGCAGGAAAACGGCGATCTGCCGCTGATGGTGCACATTGGCAACAATCCGCCGAACCTCGATGAAATCGCCGATCTGCTGAGCCGCGGCGACATCATTACCCACTGCTATAACGGCAAACCGAACCGCATTCTGAATCCTGCCGGCGAACTGCGCAGTTCGATTACTCGCGCCCTGCAGCGCGGCGTGCGCCTCGACGTCGGCCACGGTACCGCCAGCTTCAGCTTTGAGGTGGCGCGCCGGGCGATTGCGCTGGGCATTCTGCCGCACACCATCAGCTCGGATATTTACTGCCGTAACCGCATCGACGGCCCGGTGCGTTCGCTGGCGCTGGTGATGTCGAAATTTCTCGCCATCGGCATGACCCTGTCGCAGGTGATTGCCTGCGTGACCGTCAGCGCTGCCGAGGGGCTGCGCCTGTCGCGTAAAGGGCGGCTGGAAGTGGGTTTCGACGCCGATCTCACGCTATTTCGCCTGGAGCGCCAGCCAACGCTGCTGGTGGATGCCGAAAAAGAGAGCCTCCAGGCAGACAACATTTTGGTGCCGCTGGCCGCGATCCGCGCGGGCAAAGGCTATCTGACCGAACAAGGGAGCGCGGAACATGCCTTCGATTTTTGAAAAATACCATTTAAAACAAGTTATTAACACTTCTGGCCGGATGACGGCGCTGGGCGTTTCCACGCCGCGTCCGGAAGTGGTGGACGCCGCGATGGCCGGCATGAACCAGTACTTTGAAATGAAAGATCTGGTGAATAAAACCGGCGAGTACATCGCCAGGCTGCTGGACGTGGAAGGGGCGACCGTGGTCTCCTGCGCCTCGGCAGGGATTGCCCAGTCGGTGGCGGCGGTGCTGGTGAAAGACAGCGACTGGCTGCTGGAGAACCTGCACGTCACGCCGATAGAGCATAACGAAATCGTCTTGCCGAAGGGCCACAACGTCAACTTCGGCGCGCCGGTCGGCACCATGGTGGCGCTGGGCGGCGGCAGGCTGGTGGAAGCGGGCTACGCCAACGAATGCTCTGCCGAACAGCTGGCGGCGGCGATCACCCCGCGCACCGCGGCGATCCTCTACATCAAATCCCACCACTGCGTGCAGAAAAGCATGCTCAACGTGGCGCAGGCCGCGGAAGTGGCGCGTCAGCATCATTTACCGCTGATCGTCGACGCGGCGGCGGAGGAAGATCTGCAGGGCTACTACCGCATGGGCGCCGACCTGGTGATCTACAGCGGCGCGAAAGCGATTGAAGGGCCGACCAGCGGGCTGGTGATCGGCAAAACGCAGT
The DNA here is from genome assembly GCF_040061975.1 of Klebsiella sp. GG_Kp146. Classification (NCBI taxonomy): domain Bacteria; kingdom Pseudomonadati; phylum Pseudomonadota; class Gammaproteobacteria; order Enterobacterales; family Enterobacteriaceae; genus Klebsiella; species Klebsiella sp. GG_Kp146. The sequence continues at coordinate 36,030 of NZ_JBEAHA010000042.1, read as the reverse complement.
ACGTCGAGTGGGTTAAACGCCAGTCGATGGGGATTGGCCGGGCGATGAAAGTGGGTAAAGAGGGGATCCTCGGCCTGACCTGCGCCATTGAACACTACCTGACGGCAAGCAAAGAGAGCGGCCAAGAGATGGTGGCGAAGATGACGCCGTTTATCGAACAGCTCAATACCCTCAACGGCGTCACTGCCCGCGTGGTATGGGACAGCGCCGGCCGCGATATCGCCCGCGCCGAAATCAAATTCGACGAAGCGGTGACCGGCGTGAAGACCGGCGATCTGGTTAACGCGCTGAAGCAGGGCGAATACGCCATCTACTTCCGCGGCTATAAAGCGAATGAAGGCATTATCGAAGCCGATGTCCGCAGCGTTGACGCCCAGCAGCTGGCGGTAGTCGCCCGCCGTATCGCGGAAGTTCTGAACAAGGAGAAACAAGCATGAAACTGACCCCAAACTTTTACCGTGACCGCGTGTGCCTGAACGTCCTGGCGGGTAGCAAAGACAACGCCCGGGAAATCTATGACGCGGCGGAAGGTCATGTCCTGGTCGGCGTGCTCTCCAAAAACTACCCGGACGTCGCCAGCGCGGTGGCCGATATGCGCGACTACGCGAAGCTGATTGATAACGCCCTCTCCGTCGGGCTGGGCGCAGGGGATCCGAATCAGTCGGCGATGGTGAGCGAGATTTCGCGCCAGGTGCAGCCGCAGCACGTCAATCAGGTCTTCACCGGCGTGGCCACCAGCCGCGCGCTACTCGGGCAGAACGAGACGGTGGTCAACGGCCTGGTCTCGCCCACCGGCACCCCGGGTATGGTGAAGATCTCCACCGGCCCGCTGAGCAGCGGCGCGGCGGATGGGATTGTGCCGCTGGAAACCGCCATCGCGCTGTTAAAGGATATGGGCGGCAGCTCCATCAAATACTTCCCGATGGGCGGCCTGAAGCACCGCGACGAGTTCGAGGCGGTGGCCAAAGCCTGCGCCGCGCACGATTTCTGGCTGGAGCCGACCGGCGGTATCGATCTGGAAAACTACAGCGAGATCCTGAAGATCGCCCTCGATGCCGGGGTGAGCAAAATCATCCCGCATATCTACAGCTCGATTATCGATAAGGCCAGCGGCAACACCCGCCCGGCCGATGTTCGCCAGCTGCTGGAGATGACCAAACAGTTAGTGAAGTAGTGCCCTTGCCCCTCACCCTCAAAGGGTGAGGGGCAGCTTATCCCACTGAACCATCAAGGAGTTGCTATGCCTGTCGCTCGTCATCTGCTTGTCGCTTCACTGTCCCTGTTTGCCGCCGCCGCCGCCGCGCAAACTCACTATGCCTGGGTAGGCACCTATAATCCCAATGGCGAAGGTCTGTACCGCTTTACCGTTGACAGCCAAACCGGCGCGCTACGTGACAGGACGCTGGTGAGTTCGTTGCCGAACGCCGCTCAGCTGACCGCCTCGCGCGATGGCAAGACGCTGTATGCCGCCAGCGAGGTGGAGAAAGGCGTGGTGCAGGCGTGGCGCATTGAGAAGAACGGCGAGCTGACCGCACTCAATCAGGTCGCCTCCGGCGGCGCCGGTCCGGTTTATCTCTCCCTGACGCCGAACGGTAAACAGCTGCTGGTGGCCAACTACGTCAGCGGCAGCATCGCCGTGCTACCGGTGAAAGAAGACGGTAGCCTGGGTGAGGCGGTGGACAGGCATCAGGATGAAGGCCCGGCAGGGGCCGAACGCCCGGCGGCGGCCGTCGAGGGCAGCTTCGCCATCAGCGATCACAATGGCCCGCACGCCCATATGATCGCCGCCGATCCCAGCGGGAAATTTGTTTACTCCACCGATCTGGGACTGGATCGGATCTATCAGTATCGGCTGGATAGCGCCAGCGGCAAGCTGACGCCGAACGATCCGCCGTTTATCGCTGCCTCGTCGCCGGGAGCCGGCCCGCGCCACTTCGTCTTCACGCCAAAGGGCGACGGTCTGTGGCTGATTAACGAGGAAGCGTCGACGCTGACCTTCTATCATCTGGATCAGCAAAGCGGCCTGCTGCGCGAAGGCAAAACTGTCTCCGCGCTGCCGAAAGAGTATAAGGGCACCAGCTTTGCCGCCGGCCTGGCGCTGAGCAACGACGGCAAACAGCTGTACGTCGCCAACCGTCTGCATAACAGCATCGCCCACTTTACGGTGCAGGCCGACGGCCGCCTGCGCCACCAGGAGGATATCTGGACGCGCGGAGATTACCCCGCACGCTGACCCTGGATAATCAGGGGCAGTGGCTGTACGTCATGAACCAGCGTAGCGATAATATTACCCGCTTCAGCGTGGCGCCGAAGGATGGCAAATTGACCTTTGTCTCAGACTACACGCCGGTCGGCAGCCCATCGCAGATGGTGATTTCCGCCCAACCCTGAGCCGTAACCACAAGGAACTGACATGCGATTTCCCAACCAACGCTTAGCGCAACTCTTCACCCTGCTGCGGAATGAAACGCTGCCGCAGGATGAGCTGGCGCAACGCCTGTCGGTTTCCACTCGTACCGTGCGCGCCGATATTACCGCCCTGAATGCGCTACTGGCGCAGTATGGCGCGCAGTTTATCCTTAACCGCGGCAGCGGTTATCAGCTGAAAATTGATAACCCGGCGAGCTTTCAGGCGCTGGAGGAGACGGCGCCGAAGGCGCAGCATGTCCCGCGTACCGCCCAGGATCGCATCACTTTCCTGCTGGTGCGTTTTCTGACGTCGGCGTTCTCGATCAAGCTGGAAGACCTGGCGGATGAGTGGTTCGTCAGCCGCGCCACGCTGCAAAACGATATGGTCGAGGTGCGCGAGCGCTTCCAGCGCTATCAGCTAACCCTTGAAACCCGCCCGCGCCACGGCATGAAGCTGTTCGGTAGCGAGGTATCGGTTCGCACCTGCCTCACCGACCTGCTGTGGGAGCTAACCCAGCAGGGCGGTATCGCGCCGCCGATCGGCGCCGAGGCCTTTGCAGAGGAGGTGCCTGCGCTGCTGGAGCCGGTGCTGCAGGAGACGCTCACGCGCCACCATATTCGCCTCACTGACGTCGGCGAGCGCTTTATCGGCCTGTACGGGGCGGTGGTGGTGCGTCGCGTCAGCGAAGGCTACCCGCTGGCGGATTTTAGTGCTGAAGATGTGGCGCAGAACGTCCGCGATGCCGCGCGCGATCTGGCGGGCGAACTGCAGCGGCTGGCCGGTAAACCTTTATCGCCCGCGGAAGAAGAGTGGCTGTGCGTGCATATCGCCGCCCGTCAGGTACAGGACGTGGACCCGGAAACCATCAGCGCCGACGATGACGAAGCGCTGGTCAACTACATCCTGCGCTACATCAACAGCCAGTATAACTACAACCTGCTGGACGATGCCCAGCTGCACGCCGATCTGCTGACCCACATAAAGACCATGATCACCCGCGTGCGCTACCAGATCATGATCCCCAATCCGCTGCTGGATAACATCAAACAGCACTACCCGATGGCCTGGGATATGACCCTCGCCGCGGTCTCCAGCTGGGGCAAATATACTCCGTACACCATCAGCGAAAACGAAATCGGCTTTCTGGTGCTGCATATCGGCGTCGGGCTGGAGCGCCACTACAACATCGGCTACCAGCGTCAGCCGCAGGTGCTGCTGGTGTGCGATACCAGCAATGCGATGGTGCGGATGATCGAGGCGATCCTGCAGCGCAAATATCCGCAGCTGGAGATCGCCGCCACCATTTCCCAGCGCGAATACGAACAGCGGGACGCGATCGAGGCGGATTTTGTTATCTCCACGGTGCGGATCAGCGAAAAAGACAAGCCGGTAGTGACCATCGCGCCGTTCCCCACTGACTATCAACTGGATCAGATCGGCAAGCTGGTGCTGGTGGACCGTACCCGTCCATGGATGCTGAATAAGTACTTCGATGCCGCCCACTTCCGGGTGGTCGATACGCCGATGGATCAGCAAACGCTGTTCGCCGAGCTGTGCCAGCAGCTGCTGGAGGAAGGCTTTGTTGACGCCGAGTTTCATGCTTCGGTGGTGGAGCGTGAAGCGATTGTCAGCACCATGCTCGGCGATGGCATTGCGCTGCCGCACTCCCTGGGGCTACTGGCGAAAAAGACGGTGGTCTATACCGTCATTGCCCCGCAGGGCATCGTCTGGGGTGACGAAACCGCCCATATCATCTTCCTGCTCGCCATCAGCAAGCGCGAGTATGAAGAGGCGATGGCGATCTACGATATTTTCGTGACTTTCCTGCGCGAGCGCGCCATGAGCCGCCTCGCCGCGACCCGCAGCTTCGATGAGTTTAAAACGGTGGCGATGGAGTGCGTCAGCCGGTTTTGAGAGGCGTTTTCCAGATTCGAGTGTAATGCAAATGTAATGCTATAATGCATTACAAAATATCCCTTTCTGGAGGCATAATGGCCACGCTCAACGTTCGACTGGACGATAAACTCAAAAAAGAGGCTTATGCCGTGCTGGAGAAACTCGATATGACGCCAACGGAGGCGGTGCGCCTGCTGTTTCAATACATTGCGGAAAATGGCCGCATGCCAGTGAAAAGTATGACTATCAGCGATAGCGAAGCGGCATTATTACGCACCGTCCGCGAGCGGCTGGAAAACCCGCAGCCGGAGGTGAAGGTGAGTCTGGATGACCTATGAACTGGCGTTTGATCCGCGTGCCTGGCGCGAATGGCAGAAGCTTGGCGAGACGATCAAAAAACAGTTCAAAAATAAGCTCCAGCAGGTTGTGCAGAATCCGCGAATTGCATCGGTCAGTCTGAGTGATTAACCGGATTGCTACAAAATCAAGCTTAAGGCGTCAGGTTATCGGTTGGTGTATCAAGTACGGGATAGTGTGGTGGTGGTTTACGTTATTGCCATTGGCAAAAGAGAGAAAGCGGCCGTTTATCATCAGGCGAATAAACGGCTCTAAACGCTATCGCAAATGATGTACCACCTGGTTGCTGCTGCCGCGCCAGATCAGCGCCGGGTCTTTTAAATCCTGCACAAACTTACCGTCGACCAGCACGTTGATCAGGTTCACCACCTGCATCTGCGCCTCATTCAGCTCATCCAGTTTATAGCCGGTCCAGACCCAGATATCTTTGCCGGGGCATTCGGCACGCACGCGCTGAACCAGTTTGAGGATCTCCGCGACGTTCTGCGGATGCAGCGGATCGCCGCCGGAGAGTGAAATCCCCTGGCGTTTGATGCGGGTATCGTTGAGGTCGGCAATGATGCGGTCGGCCATCTCGGCGGTAAACGGCATGCCGGAGTTCACCCGCCAGGTGCTTTTGTTGTAGCAGCCGGGGCACTCATGGACGCAGCCGGAGACAAACAGGGTGCAGCGGGTGCCGGGGCCGTTGACAATATCTACCGGGTAGTATTGATGGTAATTCATTGTTTCCTCTTCTCATTTGCCGATGTAGCGGCGTTGGCTGCGCTCGCCCGGGTCACTTACTCCAGTAAGCTCCCCGGGACTTACTCGTTTGCCGCCTTGCTCTGACGCTAATGGCTTTGCGAAAACGGAGGTGCTGTGCATTTGTAAAGGGAACGGCTCCCGGCGTCGCTGCGCTCGCCCGGGCTACGAAAAGCCGCATACGCGGTTGTAGCCCGGATAAGGCGCTTTGCGCCGCGATCCGGGAACGGCGCCTTAGTGGCCAAACGGCTACGGAGCCGGTCCCTTCTCCCCGTTGGGGAGAGGGGGAGGGGCTAAACCAGCTGGAATTAACCGATCTGCCCGTTGCCCAGGTGCTTCACGCGGCGCTTCACTTCTTCCTGCTTGCCGGCGTTGAACGGACGCGCGTCCGGACTGCCGAGGTAGCCGCACACCCGACGGGTAACGGAAACGCGGGAGGCGTCGTGGTTACCGCATTTCGGGCAGGTAAAGCCCTTGCTGGTGCACTCGAACTCGCCGGTGAAACCGCACTCGTAGCACTCATCGATCGGCGTGTTAGTGCCGTAGTACGGCACATGCTGATAGCTGTAATCCCATACGTCTTCCAGCGCCTTCAGGTTGTGCTGGATGTTTGGGTATTCGCCGTAGCAAATGAAGCCCCCGTTAGCCAGCGGCGGATACGGCGCTTCAAAATCGATCTTGTCGTACGGGTTGACCTTCTTCTCCACGTCGAGGTGGAAGCTGTTGGTGTAGTAACCTTTGTCGGTCACGCCCTCCACCACGCCAAACTCGGCGGTGTCGAGACGGCAGAAGCGGTCGCACAGGTTTTCGCTCGGCGTGCTGTACAGGCTAAAGCCGTAGCCGGTCTCTTCTTTCCACAAATCGACGGCGTCGCGCAGGCGCTGGACGATGGCCACACCCTTCTCGCGCAGCTCCTCGCTGTCGTACATATGCTGGTTGCCGTACAGCGCATTGATAGTTTCATGGATACCGATATAGCCCAGCGAAATCGACGCCCGGCCGTTTTTAAAGATCTCGGCGACGTCGTCGTCGGCTTTCAGCCGTACGCCGCAGGCCCCTTCCATATAGAGGATCGGCGCCACGCGCGCTTTTACCCCTTCCAGGCGGGCAATGCGGGTCATCAGCGCTTTGCGCGCCAGCTGCAGGCGCTCGTCCAGCAGCGCCCAGAAGGCGGCTTCGTCGCCTTTCGCTTCCAGGGCGATGCGCGGCAGGTTGAGGCTGATGACGCCGAGGTTATTGCGCCCATCGTGCACCTGCTCGCCGTTCTCGTTTTCCCACACCCCGAGGAAGCTGCGGCAGCCCATCGGCGTTTTGAACGACCCGGTAACCTTCACCACCTGGTCGTAGTTGAGGATATCCGGGTACATGCGCTTGCTGGCGCACTCCAGCGCCAGCTGTTTGATGTCGTAGTTCGGGTCGCCGAACTTATGGTTCAGGCCGTCACGGATCGCGAACACCAGTTTCGGGAACACCGCGGTCTTACGGTTTTTACCGAGGCCGGCAATGCGGTTGCGCAGAATCGACTGCTGGATCAGCCGCGATTCCCAGCTGGTGCCGAGACCGAACCCGAAGGTGACGAACGGCGTCTGGCCGTTGGCGGTATGCAGCGTGTTAACCTCATACTCCAGCGACTGGAAGGCGTCGTAGCACTCTTTTTCGGTACGGGCGCGGGCATAGCCTTCGGCATCCGGGATCTGCCACTCTTCAGCGATTTTACGATGCTTGTTAAAGCTTTCGCTGACGAACGGCGCCAGCACTTCATCGATACGGTTGATGGTGGTGCCGCCGTAAATATGGCTGGCGACCTGGGCGATGATCTGCGCGGTCACCGCGGTGGCGGTAGAGATAGACTTCGGCGGCTCGATCTCCGCGTTGCCCATCTTAAAGCCCTGGGTCAGCATGCCTTTCAGGTCGATCAGCATGCAGTTAAACATCGGGAAGAAGGGCGAGTAATCGAGGTCATGATAGTGGATCATGCCGCGTTCGTGGGCCATCACCACATCGTGAGGCAGCAGGTGCTGTCGGGCGTAGTGCTTGGCGACGATACCGGCCAGCAGGTCGCGCTGGGTCGGGATGACTTTACTGTCCTTGTTGGCGTTTTCGTTGAGCAGCGCGGAGTTGGTCTGCTCGACGAGGCCGCGGATCTCCTGATTGAGGCGGCCGCGCTTCTCACGCTGGCTATCGCGGTCATGGCGATACTCAATGTAGGCGCGCGCCAGCTGCTTATAGGGGCCGGACATCAGCTGGTTTTCCACCGCGGTCTGGATCTCGTTGATGTCGACCTGGGCGCGGCCCTGCATTTGTTGGCTAACGACTTCTGCGACGGTGGCGCAATAGTCTGCGTCATCGACTCCCGCTGCTTTAGCTGCACGCAGAATTGCTTCCTGAATGCGCTCTGACTTGAACGGCACTTTACAGCCATCACGTTTCATCACATGCGGTGTCATGATCACTCCATATATAGAACAGGTTATCCACAGAGGCGGAGGTTATCCCGAAGGCGCTGCACGCTACGGCTCGTGCTGTTTGCCTTCAGATCCGGCCCGTTTTATCCACATCTCATCACCGCCAGACATCGACAAGATATGGTGACATAATAGACGATTAATACAACATGTAGGGCCGAGACGCATTTTAAGTTCTATATGTAGTGATTTGCATCAAAGATGTTTGCGATTTTATTGACCCAGAACAAGGTAAAAAGGTGAGAGTACGGATGATGGGCGCTGGCGATAAATGTAAATTTATCTGGCTGGAAAATAAGCAAAAATGCCTGGCGTTCGCCACCGGCGCCAGGCATGACCTTCTCATTTCGGGAGGGCAGGGGACACCTTACGCCTGCAGCCACCATACCGCTTCGAACGGCCGCAGCGTCAGCCCGGTTGGGCGGGGCGTGGTCTCGGCATAGTTGCTGATGATCATCTTCCACTCGCCCGGGGCGTCCTCAGGCTGCCAGGCCTGCAGGTCGCGGCCCAGGTTGGCGGCGACCACCAGCGTTTGTCCCTGCCACTGACGGCGATAGCACCACAGCGACGGATGGTCAGGCAGGAGATCCTGATAATCGCCCCAGGTCAGCAGCGGCAGGGTTTTACGCAGCGTAATCAGCTGCTGATAGGCATAAAACACCGAATCAGGGTCCGCCAGCGCCGCCTCGACGTTGATCTCCCGGTAGTTATCGCCAAGGCCGATCCACGGTTCGCCATCGCTAAAGCCACCGTTCTCGCCACCATGCCACGGCATCGGCGTGCGGCTGTTGTCGCGCGACTTGCTGGCAAGGATCGCCAGCAGTTCGTCCGGACTTTGCCCCTGCGCCGCACGTTCGATAAACATATTGTGGCTCTCAACGTCGCGATAATCGCTGATGCTGTTGAAGTGCGGATTGGTCATGCCGATCTCTTCGCCCTGATAAATATAGGGCGTGCCCTGCATGCCGTGCAGCACCATCGCCAGCATCTTCGCCGCCGGCACCCGGTACTCGCCTTCGTCGCCAAAGCGCGAGACGATGCGCGGCTGATCGTGATTACACCAGAACAGCGCGTTCCACGCCCGGTTGTGCATCCCCTGCTGCCAGTGGCGGAACAGCGCCTTCAGCGCCACATAGTCCGGGCGGGCGAGGGTCCACTTCTCCCCACCGGGATAATCGACTTTTAAATGGTGGAAGTTAAAGGTCATCGACAGCTCGCGGCCGTCCAGCGCGGCGTACTGCTGGCAGTGTTCCAGCGAGGTGGAAGACATCTCGCCGACGGTCATCAGATGACGCGGCGTGAAGACATCGCGGCTCATCTCCTGCAGGAACTCATGCACCCGCGGGCCGTCGGTGTAGAAGCGGCGGCCATCCCCGTCCGCATCGCAGGGAAAGGCCTGATCCTTCGAGATCAGGTTGACCACGTCGAGGCGCAGGCCGTCGACGCCGCGGTCGGCCCAGAATTCGCAGACCTTTTTCAGCTCGGCGCGCACCGCCGGGTTCTCCCAGTTGAGATCCGCCTGCTCAATGGCGAACAGGTGCAGATAATACTGACCGCTGTCGGCATGCCACTGCCAGGCGTTGCCGCCAAACTTGGAGCGCCAGTTGTTCGGCAGGGCGTCCGGTTCGCCGTCGCGCCAGATATAGAACTGACGGTAGGGGCTCTCCTTATTCAGCGACTGACGGAACCACTCGTGTTCGGTCGAGGTATGGTTCAGCACCATATCCAGCACGATGCGGATCCCGCGGGCCTTCGCTTCCGCCACCAGGGCGTCAAAATCGGCCATCGTGCCGTAGGAGGGATCGATGGCGGTGTAGTTTGCCACGTCGTAGCCGTTATCCACCTGCGGTGAAACGTAGAACGGCGTCAGCCAGATGGCGTCGACCCCAAGCTTTTGCAGATAGTCGAGGCGGGAGGTGACGCCGCGCAGGTCGCCGGTGCCGCTGCCGGTGGTATCCTGAAAACTCTTCGGATAGATTTGATAAATAACGCCGTTTTGCCACCAGTGGGGGAGATGATTCATAGTACTTTCCTGCTGCAACGAGGGGCGCCAAAGGCGCCCCGAAAGAAGAAGTTAGACAATCTGCAAGGTGCCCTGACGGTACTTGCGCTGATACACCACGGTGGTGAGGATAATCGGCACCACCACCGCGATGGCCATCGCCATGGCGTACACCTGCCAGTAGCTCGGCTGGATGGAGAGGATCCCCGGCAGGCCGCCGACGCCGATGCCGTTCGCCAGCACGCCGTTCAGGCCGCACAGCAGGCCGGCGAGGCCGGAGCCGATCATCGCGCACAGCATTGGGAAGCGGTACTTCAGGTTGATACCGTACATTGCCGGCTCGGTGACCCCGAGATAGGCGGAGATCGCCGCCGGTACCGAGATTTCACGTTCATTCTGCTTGCGGCTGGCGATGATGATGCCGACCACCGCCGACGCCTGGGCAATGTTGGACAGCGCAATCAGCGGCCACACCGGGGTCCCGCCCATGCTCTGGATCATCTGCATATCGATGGCGAGGGTGGTCTGATGGACGCCGGTAATCACCAGCGGCGCGTAGAGGAAGCCAAACAGCGCGGCGCCGATCGGCGCGAAGCTGCCGGTTAACAGATGGCGCACTGCGAAGGCCACGCCGTCGCCGATCAGGCGGCCGAACGGACCGATAATGGCGTGCGCGAGGAATACCGCGAGGATCAGCGAGCAGACCGGCACAATGACCAGATAGAGGTAGTCAGGCACAATGCGCTTGAGGCGCGTCTCGATAAAGCCTAAGGTCAGGCCCGCCAGCAGGGCCGGTATGACCTGCGCCTGGTAGCCGACTTTAGCAATGGTAAACAGGCCGAAGTTCCACACCTCCGGCACCTGCTGGCCGAGGAGATAGGCGTTCATCAGCTGCGGGGATACCAGGGTCACGCCCAGGACGATCCCGAGGATCGGCGTACCGCCCATCTTCTTCACCGCCGACCAGCAGATCCCCACCGGCAGATAGAAGAAGATCGCCTCGCCAATCAGCCACAGGAAGTCATAGATGGTTTTCAGCGACGGGTGCATCTGGGCCAGCGTCTGGCCGTTGCTCATGGGTAAGTCGCCGATGACGTTGCGGAAACCGAGGATCAGACCGCCGCTGATCAGCGCCGGCAGCAGTGGGAAGAAGATCTCGGCGAAGTGCGAGATCAGCTGTTCATGCCACTTCATATTTTGCCGCGCGGCCTGTTTGACCTGCTCTTTATCGGCGGAAGTCTGACCGGTGGTCGCCAGCAGGGCCTTGTAGTAATCACCCACCTCGGTGCCGATGACCACCTGGAACTGACCGGCGTTAGTGAAGCATCCCTTCACCATGCGCAGTTGCTCAATCTCTTTTGGTCTGGCGATGGCCGGGTCGTTCAGCACAAAGCGCAAACGGGTAATACAGTGGCTGACGGTGGCGATATTGCCGCGCCCGCCCACCAGTTCGATCAGTTTATCGATGTCCTGCTGGTTTACTTTGCTCATGATGAAGCCTCAAAAACAGAGGGGAGAGATGCCGTTTTTACCTTGAGGGCATCCTAACCGTTCCGCTTGATTTGCAAAATGGGAACGTTCCCGAAACCCGGCGACGATCACATAAATCGCCCGAACGAGATTAATTGAGGGCGGCGGGAATGACGATCTGGCGGGGATCGACGCTGCCGGCGATCTGCTCGATCAACTGCCGGGCGGCCCGGCGTCCGGACTCGGCATAGCCAGGATCGACGGTCAATATTTCCGGGTGGAGAAACTTCATCAGCGGCGTGCTGCCGACGCTGGCGAGCTGCAGCGCATCGCGGCCCTGCTGCTGGAGATATTTGCTGGCGCCGAGGGCGAGGGTATCGGTGGCGCACACCAGGGCGCTGGTCTCGGCCGTCAGCACGCTGGCGACGGTGTCATACCCCTGCTTCATGCCCAGCCCCGGCAGGGCGGCGGTGGGCGTCAGGCGATGCTTTTTACAGAAGGCGAGGTAGGCGAGATGGCGGCGTTCGCCGGTGGTGACGTCGCTGTGCGGTACGCCAAGGAAGCTGATGTGGCGATGTCCGCGCTCGTAGAGCCGCTGCATCAGCAGCGTGATGGCCCCCTCGTCGTCATAGCACACCGAGGCGAAGCCGGGGGCGTCGCGGGCCATCAGCACCAGGGTGTCGCGCCAGGGAGCGAGCATCGCCTCGTCGATGCCGGTAAAACCGAACAGCACCACGCCGTCAATATTACGCCGGGCGAGCATGCCGAGATGCTCCTCCACCAGCCCAGGGGAGAACTGACTCTCCATCATAATCGGGTCGTAACCCTGCTCATAAAAGGCGGGCAGCATGGTCTGCACGGCGAGGTTTTCCGACAGCGAATCGAGACGGGTGACGATAATCGCCACCACTTTATCGCTCTGGCCGCGCATGGCGCGGGCGGAGCGGGAGGGCGAGAAACCGTGCTGCTGCATCACCGCTTCGACGCGCTCGCGGGTCCGTTCGCTGACCCCGCTCTCGTTGTTGAGGACGCGGGATACCGTTGATTTCCCTACGCCGCTTAAGCGCGCGATATCTTTGATGGTCAGCCGGTTCTGCATGCGGAATTCTCGTCAGGGTGGGTAGAAGTGAGCCTAATGCTACTCAACCAAACCGCAATGAGCAAAGTCTGGTTTACGTTCGGTTTAGTTGCGCGGGTTTATCATCGCCATTATTGCCACACAATCCTCAACGAGGGCGCTATAATCCGCGCCGTTTATATTCAATTACCGGAGATAGTTATGGACCCCGATCCCACTCCTCATCCTCGATGGAGCAACCTTTCTTTCCGGTAAGCCTGTTTAACACTGCTTTACCGGAAAGCGTAAAGCAGTGACGTCCTTGATGTCCCTGCCATAAAAATAACATGCCTGACAGGTAGGTTTTGCTACGCCCGTCGGCAACGCTGCGTTCGCTTGCGCGAGCGCGGAGGGACTGTTTATGCTGAAAAATTATACCCGGCAGCTGTTCGCACAGCTTAGCCGCCATCTGCCACGCCGTTTAGTCCAGCGCGATCCGCTGCCGGACGCCCGCCATCTGGCGAGCGGCCCCATTCCTGAGTCGCTGGGCAAACAGTGCCTGGACGTGGCGGCGATGGACGACCAGGAGATCTGGCGCGCCTTTGACAGCCACCCTGAAGGGCTCAATGAAGGCGAAGTGGCGGCGAAAATCCTTAAACACGGCGACAACCAGATCCCGGCGCAGAAGCCCTCGCCGTGGTGGGTGCATCTGTGGACCTGCTACCGCAACCCGTTCAATCTGCTGCTGACGGTGCTCGGCGTCGTCTCCTATTCCACCGAAGATCTGTTCGCCGCCGGGGTGATCGCCCTGATGGTGGGGATCTCGACGCTGCTCAACTTCATCCAGGAGGCGCGCTCGACCAAAGCGGCGGATGCGCTGAAGGCGATGGTGAGCAATACCGCCACCGTGCTGCGGGTGGTCAACGAACAGGGGGAGAGCCGCTGGCTGGAGCTGCCTATCGACCAGCTGGTGCCGGGCGACATCATCCGGCTGTCGGCGGGGGACATGATCCCGGCGGACCTGCGTATCCTGCAGGCGCGGGATCTGTTCGTCGCCCAGGCCTCGCTGACCGGCGAATCGCTGCCGGTGGAGAAAGTGGCCCGCAGCCGCGATCCGCTGCAGCAGAACCCGCTGGAGTGCGACACCCTGTGTTTTATGGGCACCAACGTGGTGAGCGGCTCGGCGCAGGCCATCGTCTTCGCCACCGGCGGCCACACCTGGTTTGGTCAACTGGCCGGCCGCGTCAGCGAGCAGGAGAGCGAGCCGAACGCCTTCCAGAAAGGCATCAGCCGGGTGAGTATGCTGCTGATCCGCTTTATGCTGGTGATGGCCCCGGTGGTGTTGCTGATCAATGGCTACACCAAAGGCGACTGGTGGGAGGCGGCGCTGTTCGCGCTGTCGGTAGCGGTCGGCCTGACGCCGGAGATGCTGCCGATGATCGTCACCTCGACGCTGGCGCGCGGGGCGGTAAAGCTGTCGAAGCAAAAGGTCATCGTGAAGCACCTCGACGCCATTCAGAACTTTGGCGCGATGGACATCCTCTGCACCGATAAAACCGGCACCCTGACCCAGGATAAGATTGTGCTGGAGAACCATACCGACGTCTCCGGCAAGGTCAGCGAGCGCGTACTGCATGCCGCCTGGCTGAACAGCCACTACCAGACCGGGTTGAAAAATCTGCTCGACACCGCGGTGCTGGAGGGCGTTGAGCTGGAGGCCGCCCGCGGGCTGGCGGCGCGCTGGCAGAAAGTGGATGAGATCCCCTTCGATTTCGAACGCCGCCGCATGTCGGTGGTGGTGAAAGAGGAGGACGCCGCGCATCAGCTGATCTGCAAAGGGGCGCTGCAGGAGATCCTCAACGTCTCAACCCAGGTGCGCTACAACGGCGATATCGTGCCGCTGGACGACACCATGCTGCGCCGCATTCGCCGGGTCACTGACACCCTCAACCGGCAGGGGCTGCGGGTGGTGGCGGTGGCGACCAAGTACCTGCCGGCCCGCGAAGGCGACTACCAGCGCGCCGATGAGTCGGACCTGATCCTTGAAGGCTACATCGCCTTCCTCGATCCGCCGAAAGAGACCACCGCCCCGGCGCTGAAAGCGTTAAAAGCCAGCGGCATCACGGTGAAGATCCTCACCGGCGACAGCGAGCTGGTGGCGGCGAAGGTGTGCCATGAAGTGGGGCTGGATGCCGGCGAAGTGGTGATTGGCAGCCAGATTGAAGCCATGAGCGACGACGAGCTGGCGGCGCTGGCGAAACGCACCACGCTCTTCGCCCGCCTGGCGCCGCTGCATAAGGAGCGCATCGTGACGCTGCTGAAACGCGAAGGCCACGTGGTGGGCTTTATGGGCGACGGCATCAACGACGCCCCGGCGCTGCGCGCGGCGGACATCGGCATCTCGGTCGACGGCGCGGTGGATATCGCCCGCGAGGCGGCGGATATCATTCTGCTGGAGAAAAGCCTGATGGTGCTGGAGGAGGGGGTGATCGAAGGCCGCCGCACTTTCGCCAACATGCTTAAGTACATCAAAATGACCGCCAGCTCCAACTTCGGCAATGTCTTCAGCGTGCTGGTGGCCAGCGCCTTCCTGCCGTTTCTGCCGATGCTGCCGCTGCACCTGTTGATTCAGAACCTGCTGTACGATGTCTCCCAGGTGGCGATCCCGTTCGATAATGTCGACGATGAACAGATCCGCAAGCCGCAGCGCTGGAACCCGGCCGACCTCGGACGCTTTATGGTCTTCTTCGGCCCGATCAGCTCGATTTTCGACATCCTCACCTTCGGCCTGATGTGGTGGGTGTTCCACGCCAATACCGTGGAGATGCAGACCCTGTTCCAGTCCGGCTGGTTTATTGAAGGGCTGTTGTCGCAAACGCTGATCGTGCACATGATCCGCACCCGGCGCATTCCGTTCGTCCAGAGCCGCGCCGCCTGGCCGCTTTTCGCCATGACCCTGGTGGTGATGGCGGTGGGGATCGCGCTGCCGTTCTCGCCGCTGGCGGGCTATCTGCAGCTGCAGGCCCTGCCGCTGAGCTACTTCCCATGGCTGGTGGCGATCCTGGCGGGCTATATGGTGTTGACCCAAACGGTCAAAGGCTTCTACAGCCGCCGCTACGGCTGGCAGTGAGGGGAAGGTTTGCGGATGACCCACGTAAAAAAGGCAGCCTGCGGGCTGCCTTTTTTCATGCCGGAGTTCGCGATCAGCGACGCACGGCGATGGCTTCGATCTCGATCTTCACGTCTTTCGGCAGACGCGCCACTTCAACGCAGGAGCGCGCCGGGAAGGTGGCGTTGTGCTCGGTGAAGAACGCTTCGTAAGTGGCGTTAACGGTAGCGAAATCGTTGAGATCTTTGACGAAAACGGTGGTCTTGACGATATCGCCGACGGTGAGGCCTGCGGCTTCAACGATGGCTTTCACGTTGTTCAGCGACTGGCGCGCCTGCGCGGACACGTCTTCCGGGACGCTGCCGGTTTTCGGGTCGACCGGGATCTGGCCAGAGGTGATGATCATGCTGCCCAGGTCAACGCCCTGAACGTAGGGGCCAATCGCTGCTGGTGCATTTTCCGTCGCAATAGTTTTGCTCATGTTATCTCCAGATGAACTGAGTAATGTTACGCAAAATCATTCAGGTGGCCGCCAGGCGGTAAGCGCTGTGCCGCCGGGCGCAGACGCCGCCTGAAGGACGAAGCGTAGGGTGGTAGCCATTATAGGGAGGCCTACCACCAATACCAACCGCATTTAGTTGGCCAGCACCACATAATGAGAAAACTCTTTTTCGCAGTATTTACATTTGAGTGCGATGTCATCAGCGCGTTTTTTCACTGCAAAACTGGAAGAAACCGGTTCGGCGTGGCTGATACAGTTGCTGTTCGGGCACACCAGCACGCTGTCGATGCGATCCGGCAGGCTCGGGCGGGATTTGCCCACCACTTCGTAATCATCAATGCGGTTTACCGTCGCCTGCGGGGCGTACAGCGACAGCTGGTTAACCTGCTCGTCGGTCAGGAAGGTGTTCTCGATTTTAATCAAATCTTTGCGGCCCATCTCGCCGGAGGGCAGGTTCAGGCCGATGGTGATGCGCTGGTCGGTTTCGGTCAGTTTGAACAGGGTGAGCAGCTTAAAGCCGACCTGCGCCGGAATGTGGTCGATCACGGTGCCGCGTTTGATCGCTTCTACCTGCAGTTTATTGTCGTGTGTCATCTCTCATTTCCCCTTACAGTGCCAGCTCGCTATTCAGTACCAGTGCCAGTAACGCCTGGCGGGCGAAGATGCCGTTACCGGCCTGCTGGAAGTACCAGGCGTGCGGCGTTTTATCGACATCGGTGGTGATTTCGTCAATGCGCGGCAGCGGGTGCAGCACCTTCATATTGGCGCGTGCCCCTTCGAGGTCGGCGGCGCGCAGGACGAACTGCGCTTTGACGTTGGCGTATTCCGACGGATCCAGACGCTCTTTCTGCACGCGGGTCATGTAGAGAATATCCACTTCCGCCATCACGTCGTCGATGGCGCTATGCAGGCTCCAGGCGATACCTTTTTCATCCAGCATATCGAGGATGTACTGCGGCATGGCCAGCGCGTCCGGGGCGATAAAGTAGAAGCGGTTGCCGCTGAATTTGGCCAGCGCCTGGGTCAGGGAGTGGACGGTACGGCCATACTTCAGATCGCCGACCATCGCCACGTTGAGGTTTTCGAGGCGGCCCTGGGTCTCCTGAATGGTGAACAGGTCGAGCAGGGTCTGGGTCGGGTGCTGGTTGGCGCCGTCGCCGGCGTTCAGTACCGGCACGCCGCCGGAGAATTCGGTCGCCAGACGGGCGGCGCCCTCCTGCGGATGACGCATCACGATGGCGTCAACGTAGGTGCTGATGACGGAGATGGTATCCGCCAGCGTTTCCCCTTTTTTGCCCAGCGAGGTGTTGGCGCTGTCGGAGAAGCCGACCACGCTGGCCCCCAGGCGGTGCATCGAGGTTTCAAAAGAGAGGCGGGTGCGGGTCGAGGCTTCAAAGAAACAGCTGGCGATAACCTTATGCTTCAGCAGCTCGGGTTGTGGATTAGCTTTCAGCTTTGCCGCCGTCGCCAGCACCAGTTCGAGGTCTTCGCGGCTGAGATCGTTTATGGAAATGATATGTTTTTGATATAGCGGGTTAGCCATGCTTATCTCCTGACGCCTGGGCAAAAAAAAAGCCCCTTAAATAAGGGGCTTCGGGAATCCAATGAGCAACGGAAAGAAAAACGGCAGGCCAGCGTCTGCATTGAGACGCGCTAAGACAGAATGTCGTACGCAATTGGCCATGCTTCCTCCCGGCAAAACGACTGGCATTATACGCAGACCGTTATGACGATCAAGCGATTCATTCACAAACAGGTAATCGTTTGCCTGCAGAAAAGTGCGCCAGCGCAAAGAACCGTGAAACTGCACTGGTATGGCAGCGACGATGGGGGTATAAAACGCAAAAATGAAATGTTGTTTTATATTTGAGGTAAGCGATGATTATTGGCAATATCCACCATCTGCAGCCATGGCTGCCTGCCGCGCTGCGCGAGGCTATCGAACACGTTATCGCCCATGTCAGCGAGGCGACGCCGCTGGGTAAACATGATATCGACGGCAACAACCTGTTTTATCTGATTTCCGAGGACACCACCGAGCCGCAGGCCGCGCGTCGCGCGGAATATCATGCCCGCTATCTCGATATCCAGATTGTGCTCCGCGGCAGCGAGGGGATGACCTTCAGCACCCTGCCGGCAGGAGAGCCGCAGACCGACTGGCTGGCGGAGAAAGACATCGCTTTCCTGGCGGAGGGGGCGCAGGAGCAAACGGTGATCCTTAACGAAGGGGACTTTGTGGTGTTTTATCCCGGCGAAGTGCATAAACCGCTGTGCGCCGTGGGCGCCCCGGCGAAGGTGCGCAAAGCGGTGGTGAAGATGCTGATGGCGTGACAAAGCGTCCTGACGAGCGGTATCCCGGATACGCGCCAAGCGATCCGGGATTTGACGGCGAGCGAAGGACTATTTGCTCAGCGTCGCCACCATCACCGCTTTGATGGTGTGCATCCGGTTTTCCGCCTGGTCGAAGACCACGCTTGCCGCCGACTCAAACACCTCGTCAGTCACCTCCATGCCGCCGTGCAGGCCGTAATCGGCAGCCATCTGTTTGCCCAGCGTGGTCTGGTCGTCGTGGAACGCCGGCAGGCAGTGGAGGAATTTGACCTGCGGGTTGCCGGTCAGCGCCAGCATCGCGCTGTTAACCTGATAGTCGCGCAGCAGGGCGATACGTTCGGCCCATTTTTCCTTCGCCTCGCCCATTGAGACCCAGACGTCGGTATAGATAAAATCGGCGCCTTGCACCCCCGCGGCGATATCTTCCGTCAGAGTGATGTTGCCGCCCTGCTGTTTCGCCAGCGCGGTACAGGTTTCCACCAGCGCGGCCTCCGGCCAGCAGGCCGAGGGCGCCACCAGGCGCAGATCCAGACCGGTCAGCGCCGCGGCTTCCAGCATCGAATTGCCCATGTTGTTGCGCGCGTCGCCGGCGTAGACCAGCGTCATCTGGTTAAAGGCTTTGCCCGGCAGGTGCTCTTTCATGGTCAGCAGGTCCGCCAGCAGCTGGGTAGGGTGGAACTCGTTGGTGAGGCCGTTCCACACCGGCACGCCGGCGTATTGCGCCAGGGTCTCCACCACTTCCTGGCCGTGGCCGCGGTACTGAATGCCGTCGTACATCCGTCCGAGCACGCGGGCGGTGTCCTTGATCGACTCTTTATGGCCAATCTGGCTGCCGCTGGGCCCCAGGTAGGTCACGCGGGCGCCCTGATCGTATGCGGCAACTTCGAAAGAGCATCGTGTACGGGTTGAGTCTTTTTCGAAGATGAGCGCGATGTTTTTCCCTGCCAGTTTCTGGACTTCGATACCGTTTTTCTTATCGGCTTTCAGCTTTGCCGCCAGCTCGAGCAGGGCGGTGATTTCTGCAGGCGTAAAATCGAGTAACTTTAAAAAATGCTTCTGGTAAAACGCAGACATGGTTCCCTCACCTGGCATAGGCCACTAATTGAATTAAAATTCAATTTATATGTATGAATATTCATTTGCAAGTCTGTGATCGAAATCTTTCACTGAGAAGTGGAGGCAATGACGGCGGTATGTGACAATAGGGATAACTGCCGCACATTATGAGGAACGAGCCATGGCAAACCCGGAACACCTGGAAGAACAGCGTGAAGAGACGCGTCTGATTATCGAAGAGCTGCTGGAAGATGGCAGCGATCCGGACGCACTGTACACGATTGAGCATCACCTCTCTGCAGACGATTTCGAAACCCTGGAGAAAGTGGCGGTGGAAGCGTTTAAGCTGGGCTACGAAGTGACCGAGCCCGAAGAGCTGGAAGTGGAAGAGGGTGAAGTGGTCATCTGCTGCGATATTCTGAGCGAATGCGCCCTGAACGCAGAACTGATCGATGCCCAGGTGGAACAGCTGATGACGCTGGCAGAAAAATTTGACGTCGAGTATGACGGTTGGGGCACCTACTATGAGGACCCGAACGGTGAAGAAGATGGCGAGGATGACGAAGATTTTGTCGATGAAGACGACGATGGTGTTCGTCACTAAGTCGCAGAAGATGTAGATGATACGGCGGCGCCAGCCGCCGTATAGCAAGGAACCTCCATGGATTACCCGCAGATACTCTCCCCGATTATCAACTTCCTGCACTGCCCGACGCCGCAGGCGTGGATTGACGAAGCCCGCAAGCCGGAAAACCTGCCGCTGCTGCTGACCGACCATATGGTGTGCGAACTGAAAGCGGCGCAGAACGCCATGCTGCTGGTGCGTCGCTATGTCGCGGATAAAGCCGACGCCGACGAGCTGCTGGCCTGCCTGAAGCCGTATGAAGACTTCACCTACCGCCGGGGGCCGGAGCCGGATTTTGTCGCCCTGCATAAGCGGATCAACAAAAGCGCCATGCCGCAGACCGACGACCCGTGGGGCCGTCAGCTGCTGGACAGCATGATTTTGCTGATTAAAGAGGAGCTGCATCACTTCTGGCAGGTGCGGGAGATGATGCTGGCGCGCGATATCCCCTACGTCAAAATCACCGCCAGCAACTATGCCCGCGGCATGCGACGGGAGGTGCGCTCACATGAGCCGGTGATGCTGATCGATAAGCTTATCTGCGGCGCCTATATCGAGGCCCGCTCCTGCGAGCGCTTTGCGGCGCTGGCGCCGTGGCTGGACGACGATCTGCAGAAGTTCTATCTGTCGCTGCTGCGCTCGGAAGCGCGTCACTATCAGGACTACCTGGATCTGGCGCAGAAGATTGCCGGAGAAGATATCAGCGAACGGGTCCGCCAGCTCGGCGAGGCGGAAGCGGCGCTGATCCTCCGTCCGGAGGCCGAGTTCCGCTTTCACAGCGGCGTGCCGGCGGCGGCGTAGCCCACGCTGTTCGGCTCCCGTCGCCCCGGTCGCCACTCACGCCGGCAGTCTCAGTAGCCATGGGGGAGAGATAGCGTTGAGAGCTTCAGCTCGCCATGGTACGGGCCGTAGGTCGGGTAAGGCGTTAGCCGCCACCCGACAAAAAAACGGCACCGCGAGCACGGGTAAGGTGCAAGCGGTGCCATCCGGGACATACCCCGGCTCGCGCTACGCTTAGCCGGGCTACCGGGGAGGCCCAGGGTAGTGATGCGTTACAGCGTTTTCAACATCCGCACTTCGCAGTCCACGTGGCCGGTGCAGCCCAGCGGACCGTCAATATGTTCGAAGCCAAGATGCTCATATAAGCCGATCGCCTCCGTCAGGAAGGCGGTGGTTTCCAGATAGCAGCGTTTAAACCCTTGCTCGCGGGCGTAGTCCAGCGCCAGCAGCGCCAGCTTCTTCGCCAGCCCCTGGCCGCGGGCGCTGGTCATGAAATACATTTTCTGCAGCTCGCAGATATCCGGCTCGCTGCAGGCGAGCGGCGCGACGCCGCCGCCGCCAACCACTTCACCCTCTTTCTCCACCACCCAGTATGCGGAGCCCGGCTGGCTGTACAGCTCATACAGTTCATCGAGATTCGGGTCGGCGACCGTATAGCCTTTATCGGCGGTCAGGCCATATTCTGCGGATACCTGGCGGATGACGGCCGCTATCGCAGCGTTATCCTGTACCGCGATACGGCGTAAAGTAAAGGTCTGTGGCGCGGCAAGATTCATAGAATCACTCAATTTTAGCTTAAATAACCATATATTTCTTTAATACCATTATTCGTTTACAGGCGCAAGGTGCGCGTGAAATGTATTGCCGGGAAAATTCAAAATAATATATTCTGCTCGCTTAATGCCGATGCGCATTATTTATTATTTTTATATATGGTTTAAAGTACAAGGACGACTTTTTTATGAGTATGATTTCAGGGCAATTGCAGCGTTCTGGCCATTCTTTTGTTTTTCATGGTCAGGTCGGGCGCTATTTTATTATTTGTCTGGTTAATATTATTTTTTCTGTAATAACTTGTGGGTTATTTATTCCATGGGCATGGGTACGGAGTCGCCGTTATCTTTGTGAGAATATGGAGGTTAATGGCGCCCGCTTTGCCTATCATGGGCGCGGTATCACGATTTTACTCAGCTGGCTATTGATATTTGTCGTGCTGGTTTTACTCAGCTTAGCGCTTGCCATTTTCTATCCCGGTAGCGAAGGGCTGGAGACGCTGGCATTTCTTATCCTGCTGCCGGTAATGATAATTAAGGGGTTAAGCTACCATGCGACGATGACCTCTTTCACGAATATTCGCTTTGGGGTTCAGTGTCATCTGCTGCGCGGATGGTGGATTATGCTCGGCTTACCTTTGCTGATATACGTGCTAACAGCGGTGGTGTTCGCCATGCTGGGAAGTCGGCTCTTTTACAATGGCCTATATAGCATGCTGCTGGGGATCGTTGTTCTGCTTTTGCTGGCGCTAGTTATTATGGCAATAACCAGCGGTGTGGTTTACAGCCACTGGCTTGATCTCATCGGCAAAGGCGCAACCTTAGGCAAAAATAAATTTAATATTTATGTGAGTACTAAGCGTTGTGTGGTGATTTTTTTATGGGCAACGGCGATTTTGTTGCCGTTTATCATCATTTTTATTGGCTTTTTATTTTCCGCATTCGCTCAACTGCTGACGGGCTGTATGTTTGGTCTGTGCAGTGAAGGTTCGGCACTGTTTATGGCATTGCGACATCTTGGGGCGATATTAGGGGGATATATATTCCTCACTATCGGTATCGTGTTATCCATGGCATACCTTCGTGTGGCTTTACGTAATCACGCGATGAATAACCTGGTGCTGGGGGACAGCGTTCATTTTCGTTCCACCCTGACGTTTTTCGGTCTTGCTCCGCGTTTACTGGCGTTGACGTTTCTCACGCCGCTGACGCTGGGGCTGGCCTATCCCTGGTTCAAGATTGATTTGCTACGCTATATTGCTGAAAACACGACGATGGTCGGTGAGTTCGATTCGCTCGATCTGCAGCCGGCGGCACCACCGCAGCCGACGGTATCTGACAAACTATGCGGCGGTTTTTTTCCGATGCTGCCGTTCCTGTAATGTAAAAAGGCCGGAGCAAGCTCCGGCCTTTTTTCTATCGCGAGCAATTACAGCGCGGCGATCACCGCCTGCTGCTCAATCAGCTTCGCTTTCGCTTCCGCGTAGCCTTCCAGCTTCTCGCGCTCTTTGGCGATCACCGCTTCCGGCGCGCGGGCGACAAAGCCTTCGTTTGCCAGCTTGCTTTCGATGCGGCCAATTTCGCCTTCGATTTTGGCCACTTCTTTCGCCAGACGCGCCAGCTCATCTTCTTTGTTGATGAGGCCCGCCATCGGGATCAGCAGCTCGGCGCCGTCGACGATCTTGGTCACGGAGACCGGACCTTTATCATCGGCAGGCAGCACGGTAATGCTTTCCAGACGCGCCAGATTCAGCAGGAAGCTGCGGTTGTCGTTCACGCGACGCTCGGCCTCTTTGCTGCAGCCGCGCAGCAGCAGTTCCAGCGGTTTGCCCGGGGCGATGTTCATTTCCGCACGGATGTTACGTACGGCGACGATCGCCTGCTTCAGCCATTCGGTGTCGGCCAGCGCCGCGTCATCCACCTGAGAGGCATCATACTGCGGGAACGGCTGCAGCATGATGGTGTCGGCGGTGATCCCGCAGATGACCTTCACGCGCTGCCAGATGGTCTCGGTGATGAACGGAATGATCGGATGCGCCAGGCGCAGCAGACCTTCCAGCACGGTCACCAGCGTATGGCGAGTGCCGCGCAGTTCCGCTTCGCTGCCGCCGTTCATCACCGGCTTGGTCAGTTCCAGGTACCAGTCGCAGAACTGGTTCCAGGTGAACTCGTACAGGATGCCGGCGGCGATATCGAAGCGGAAGTTGTCCAGCGCTTCGCGATACGCTTTGACGGTGTGGTTGAATTCCGCGAGGATCCAGCGGTCGGCCAGGGAGAGTACCCTCTCGCCGCCGTTGAAGCCGCAATCCTGATCTTCGGTGTTCATCAGCACGAAGCGGCTGGCGTTCCACAGCTTGTTACAGAAGTTACGGTAACCTTCCAGACGCTTCATATCCCAGTTGATGTCGCGGCCGGTAGAGGCCAGCGCCGCCAGGGTGAAGCGCAGGGCGTCGGTGCCGTGCGGCTCGATGCCGTTCGGGAACTGTTTCTCGGTGCGCTTACGGATTTTCTCCGCCAGCTGCGGCTGCATCATGTTGCCGGTACGTTTCTCCAGCAGCTCCGGCAGGGTGATGCCGTCAACCATATCCAGCGGGTCGATAACGTTACCCTTGGATTTGGACATCTTCTGGCCCTCGTCATCGCGGATCAGACCGGTCATGTAGACGGTCTTAAACGGCACCTGCGGTTTACCGTTTTCATCTTTGATGAAGTGCATGGTCATCATGATCATGCGGGCGATCCAGAAGAAGATGATGTCGAAGCCGGAGACCATCACGCTGGTCGGGTGGAACTGACGCAGGGCGTCGGTGTTTTCCGGCCAGCCGAGAGTGGAGAAGGTCCACAGCGCGGAGGAGAACCAGGTATCCAGCACGTCTTCGTCCTGGCGCAGCGCCACCTCGGCGCCGAGGTTATTTTCCTGGCGTACTTCGTCTTCGGTGCGGCCCACGTAAACGTTGCCGTCGTTGTCATACCATGCCGGGATGCGGTGACCCCACCACAGCTGACGGGAGATACACCAGTCCTGAATGTCGCGCATCCAGGAGAAGTACATGTTTTCGTACTGCTTCGGCACGAACTGAATGTCGCCGTTTTCAACGGCTTCCACCGCCGGCTTGGCCAGCACGTCCGCGCGCACGTACCACTGGTCGGTCAGCATCGGTTCAATAACCACGCCGCCGCGGTCGCCGTAAGGCACGGTCAGGTCGTGCGGTTTGATCTCTTCCAGCAGGCCGAGGGCGTCAACCGCCGCAACGACGGCTTTACGCGCCGCGAAGCGTTCCAGTTTCTGGAACTCCGCCGGGATCTCGCTGGAGTAGACGTCAGATTCATTGCCTTTGGTGTCGTACACTTCCGCGCTTTCGCGGATGTCGCCGTCAAAGGTCAGGATATTGATCATCGGCAGCTGGTGACGACGACCCACTTCGTAGTCGTTAAAGTCGTGCGCCGGGGTGATCTTCACGCAGCCGGTGCCTTTCTCCATGTCGGCGTGTTCGTCGCCCACGATCGGGATGCGGCGGTTAACCAGCGGCAGCACCACGAATTTGCCAATCAGATCTTTGTAACGCGGATCTTCCGGGTTAACGGCCACGCCGGTATCGCCCAGCAGGGTTTCCGGACGGGTGGTGGCGACCACCAGGTAGTCTTTACCGTCAGCGGTTTTCGCGCCATCGGCCAGCGGGTAGCGGATATGCCACATGGAGCCTTTCGATTCGCGGTTTTCCACTTCGAGGTCGGAAATGGCGGTGCGCAGTTTCGGGTCCCAGTTAACCAGGCGTTTGCCGCGGTAGATCAGGTCTTCCTTGTACAGGCGAACGAAGACTTCTTTCACGGCATTGGAAAGGCCTTCGTCCATGGTGAAGCGCTCGCGCTCCCAGTCAACGGAGTTGCCGAGACGGCGCATCTGACGGGTAATGGTGCCGCCGGATTCCGCTTTCCACTGCCAGATTTTGTCGATAAAGGCGTCGCGGCCGTAGTCGTGACGGGTTTTCCCTTCTTCAGCGGCAATCTTACGCTCAACCACCATCTGGGTAGCGATACCCGCGTGGTCGGTCCCCGCCTGCCACAGGGTGTTTTTGCCCTGCATGCGCTGGTAGCGAATCATGGTATCCATGATGGTTTGCTGGAAGGCATGACCCATATGCAAACTGCCGGTGACGTTCGGCGGCGGGATCATGATGCAGAAGCTCTCCTGGCTTTCATCACCATTCGGTTTGAAATAGCCCTGCTTTTCCCAGTGCTCGTAAAGCGGCTGTTCGATATCTTGTGGGTTGTATGTCTTTTCCATTATTTCCAGGTTGCCGTGTTCAGGTTGAAACCAGCCATGCGGTACGCCTTATAGCGTTCGCGCGCCAGTTGTTTCAGATTTTCTTCGTAAGGGACAAAGTCTATCACTTCTGTGAAAGCGGTGGCAAAATCTGCAAAGTTAAGCCGCAGGCTGATCAGAATATCCCGCGGGCTGCTGTTGCGCTTTTGCGGCCAGGCAATCTCTACCGGCGCGCCGCCTCGCGGGCCTTCGCCCGCCAGATTGTGCGGCACAAAGCTCTCCGGTGGTCGCGACCACAGCGCCTCATCGAGACGAATCGCCTGCTGCTCATCTTCACAGGCGATCAGGACGCGCTTGCCGTTGCGCCAACGTTCTGCGGCAATGTCACACACCAGCTGCTCGACGGCGCTCAGGCCTTCGACGGTGTCTTCGTTGTCCAGAAGATAGAACGTTGCGTTTTTCATATATGGGGCTTCTTGTTGTGGATTTAAATGTAAAGCCGGGCGACGCTACGCTTACCCGGCTTACAAACGGCTTCTTTCCGTAGGCCCGGTAAGCGTAGCGCCACCGGGCATCAGACGGCAATCACTCTTCGCCGTTAAAACCCGCGCGATTGAGCAGGAACTGCGACAGCAGCGCGACCGGACGACCGGTGGCGCCTTTGGCCTTACCGGAACGCCAGGCGGTGCCGGCGATGTCGAGGTGCGCCCAATTGTACTTGCGGGTGAAGCGCGACAGGAAGCAGCCGGCGGTGATCGCGCCGCCAGGACGGCCGCCGATATTCGCCATATCGGCAAAGTTGGATTCCAGCTGATCCTGGAACTCGTCGGCCAGCGGCAGACGCCATGCGCGGTCGCCCGCCAGTTCAGAGGCGCCGATCAGCTCATGGGCCAGCGGGTTATGGTTCGACATCAGGCCGGTGATGTGATGGCCGAGGGCAATCACGCAGGCGCCGGTCAGCGTCGCGACATCGATAACCGCTTCCGGCTCGAAGCGCTCAACGTAGGTCAGCACGTCGCACAGCACCAGGCGGCCTTCGGCGTCGGTGTTGAGCACTTCCACCGTCTGGCCGGACATGGTGGTCAGAACATCTCCCGGGCGATAAGCGCGACCGCCAGGCATGTTTTCACAGCCCGCCAGCACGCCGATCACGTTCAGCGGCAGCTGCAGCTCAGCAACCATCCGCATCACGCCGTACACCGCCGCGGCGCCGCACATGTCGTACTTCATCTCGTCCATGCCTTCGGCCGGCTTGATGGAGATACCGCCGGAGTCGAAGGTCAGGCCTTTACCGACCAGCACGATAGGGCGCGCGTCTTCCGACGGGTTGCCTTTATACTCGATGACCGACATCAGCGACTCGTTCTGCGAACCGTTGCCGACGGCGAGGTAGGCGTTCATTCCCAGCTCGCGCATCTGCTGTTCGCCGATCACCCGGGTGATAACGTTTTTGCTATAGGTATCGGCCAGCTGGCGCGCCTGGGAGGCCAGATAGGCGGCGTTACAGATGTTCGGCGGCATGTTGCCGAGATCTTTCGCCGCTTTGATGCCTGCGGCGATCGCCAGCCCGTGCTGAATGGCGCGTTCGCCGCTGGTCAGCTCGCGACGGGTCGGCACGTTAAAGACCATTTTACGCAGCGGGCGACGCGGCTCGCTTTTGTTGGTCTTCAACTGGTCGAAGCTGTACAGCGTCTCTTTGGCGGTTTCCACCGCCTGGCGAACTTTCCAGTAGTTGTTACGACCCTTGACGTGCAGCTCGGTCAGGAAGCAGACTGCCTCCATTGAACCGGTATCATTCAGGGTATTGATGGTTTTCTGGATGACCTGCTTGTACTGACGCTCATCCAGTTCGCGCTCTTTGCCGCAGCCAATCAGCAGAATGCGCTCAGACAGAATGTTCGGCACATGGTGCAGCAATAACGTCTGGCCAGGTTTGCCTTCCAGCTCGCCGCGACGCAGCAGGGCGCTGATGTAGCCGTCGCTGATTTTATCGAGTTGTTCGGCGATGGGGGAGAGGCGACGTGGTTCAAAGACGCCGACCACGATACAGGCGCTCCGCTGCTTCTCCGGGCTACCGCTTTTTACACTGAACTCCATGCACTATGCTCCTGAATCTTAAAGACAACAGTGGTGGCTACGGCTATACTCGTCGCCTTTCAAGTTGCAGATGCGCCGGCTGCGCCTGCTTACCCTGACGTGGCACATTGTGCGCGCCAGGGGCCACAGCCCTGCTGCCTTCTTACAACTCGAAATCCATTGAGTATATAATTGCAAGCTTTCGTAACTCATGTCCGCTGTTGCGGTGACTTCGTGTTAATCTTAACGTTAATAAGGCCTGGGTTCGTCAGAAAAGATCCTGACATGCAGAACCGATGAGTCATTTAATCTTAGCGACGTTTTCGACGACCAAAGAGAATAAATGACGTTTAAGCCATGAAACAAGCAATTTTCCTGCACTAAAACGGGTTTTTACGGGCGTATTTATAGTGATAATCATAAGATATCTGGTTCGTGAGACGCTGAAAAGCCAGTTGGCGATCCTATTCATCCTGTTACTGATTTTCTTTTGCCAGAAATTAGTCAGGATCCTCGGCGCTGCGGTGGATGGCGATATCCCAACCAATCTGGTGCTCTCGCTGCTGGGGCTCGGCATCCCGGAGATGGCGCAGCTTATCCTGCCGTTAAGTCTGTTCCTTGGCCTGCTGATGACCCTCGGCAAGCTGTACACCGAAAGCGAAATTACGGTGATGCACGCCTGCGGCCTGAGTAAAGCCGTATTGATCAAGGCGGCGATGATCCTCGCGCTGTTCACCGGCGCGGTGGCGGCGGTCAACGTGATGTGGGCGGGGCCGTGGTCGTCGCGCCATCAGGATGAAGTGCTGGCGGAAGCCAAGGCCAACCCCGGCATGGCCGCGCTGGCCCAGGGCCAGTTTCAGCAGGCCAGCGATGGTAACGCGGTCATGTTTATCGAGAGCGTCAACGGCAACCGCTTCCATGACGTCTTCCTTGCCCAGCTGCGCCCGAAAGGCAACGCGCGCCCCTCCGTGGTGGTGGCGGATTCCGGCGAGCTGTCGCAGCAGAAAGACGGTTCGCAGGTGGTGACCCTCAATAAGGGCACCCGCTTTGAAGGCACCGCGATGCTGCGCGACTTCCGCATCACCGACTTCAATAACTATCAGGCCATTATCGGCCACCAGGCGGTGGCCGCCGATCCGGACGACACCGAACAGATGGATATGCGCACCCTGTGGCAGACCCACACCGATCGTGCGCGCGCCGAACTGCACTGGCGCTTCACGCTGGTGGCGACCGTCTTCATTATGGCGCTGATGGTGGTGCCGCTCAGCGTGGTCAACCCGCGCCAGGGCCGCGTGCTGTCGATGCTGCCGGCGATGCTGCTCTACCTGGTGTTCTTCCTGCTGCAGACCTCGATTAAGTCGAACGGCGGCAAAGGCAAAATGGACCCGGCTATCTGGATGTGGGCGATTAACCTGCTCTATTTTGCGCTGGCGGTGCTGTTAAACCTGTGGGACACGGTGCCGATGCGCCGCTTCCGCGCCCGTTTTAATAAAGGAGCGGCCTGATGCAGGCGTTTGGCGTACTTGACCGTTATATCGGTAAGACGATTTTCAACACCATCATGATGACCCTGTTCATGCTGGTGTCGCTCTCCGGCATTATCAAGTTTGTCGATCAGCTGAAAAAGTCCGGGCAGGGCAGTTACGATGCGCTGGGCGCCGGCCTCTACACCATCCTCAGCGTGCCGAAAGACATCCAGATCTTCTTCCCGATGGCGGCGCTGCTTGGCGCGCTGCTGGGGCTGGGGATGCTGGCCCAGCGCAGCGAGCTGGTGGTGATGCAGGCGTCTGGTTTCACCCGGCTGCAGGTGGCGCTGGCGGTGATGAAAACCGCGATCCCGCTGGTGCTGTTGACCATGGCGATCGGCGAGTGGGTGGCGCCGCAGGGCGAACAGATGGCGCGCAACTACCGCGCCCAGCAGATGTACGGCGGTTCGCTGCTTTCCACCCAGCAGGGGCTGTGGGCGAAAGATGGCCATAACTTTGTCTATATCGAACGGGTAAAAGGTAACGATGAGCTGGGGGGCGTCAGCATTTATGCCTTCAACCCGGAGCGTCGTTTACAGTCGGTGCGCTATGCCGCCTCGGCAAAATTCGATAGCGAGAATAAAGTGTGGCGCCTGTCGCAGGTGGATGAATCCGATCTGACCGATCCGAAGCAGGTGACCGGGTCGCAGATGGTGAGCGGCACCTGGAAAACCAACCTGACGCCGGACAAGCTCGGCGTGGTAGCCCTGGATCCGGACGCGCTGTCGATCAGCGGGCTGCACAACTATGTGAAATACCTGAAGTCCAGCGGCCAGGATCCGGGACGCTACCAGCTCAATATGTGGAGCAAAATCTTCCAGCCGCTGTCGGTGGCGGTGATGATGCTGATGGCGCTGTCGTTTATCTTTGGCCCGCTGCGTAGCGTGCCGATGGGCGTCAGGGTGGTGACCGGGATTAGCTTCGGCTTTATCTTCTACGTGCTGGATCAGATTTTCGGCCCGCTGACCCTGGTGTACGGCATACCGCCGATCATCGGCGCCCTGTTGCCAAGCGCCAGCTTCTTCCTGATAAGCCTCTGGCTGATGATGCGCAAGGCCTAGCGGACTCGGCTACGGAACGTAAGCCCCCTCAACGATGAGGGGGCTTTTTTTTAGCGCTTGCGGCCGCCCAGCAGACTGCCCAGCATGCCGCGGACGATCTGATTGGTGACCTGGCGAACCGCGCTTTTCGCCGCGGTCTGCACGATACCGTCGCGTTTGCCGCCGCGCGGGCCGGTGCTGCCGAACAGGATATCTTTCAGGCCGCCGAGCAGCCCATCGTCATCCCCGCTCTGCTGACCCTTCGCCGGCGGAGCCGACTGCTGCTCGGTAGTGACCTGCACCCCTTGCTGCAGCATCTCGAAGGCCGACTCGCGGTCCACCTCTTCTTCATACTTGCCGTACAGCGGCGAGTGATTCAGCAGGCCATTGCGCTCATCATCGCTGACCGGCCCCATTCGCGAGCAGGGGGCGATAACCATCGCCCGCTCGACCACCGAGGGGCTGCCTTTCTCATCGAGGAAGGAGATCAGCGCCTCGCCGGTGCCCAGCTCCTGGATCGCCTGCTCGGTACTGAAGGCCGGGTTGGCGCGCATGGTCTGGGCGGCGGTTTTCACCGCTTTCTGATCCTTCGGCGTAAAGGCGCGCAGCGCGTGCTGTACGCGGTTGCCCAGCTGGCCGAGCACGGCGTCGGGTATATCCGCCGGGTTCTGCGAGACAAAATAGACGCCGACGCCCTTGGAGCGAATAAGACGGATCACCTGTTCGATTTTATCCAGCAGCACCTGCGGCGCGTCGTTGAACAGCAGATGCGCCTCATCGAAGAAGAACACCAGTTTGGGCTTGTCGAGATCGCCCGCCTCCGGCAGACGCTCGTACAGCTCGGAGAGCATCCACAGCAGGCTGGCGGCGTAGAGCTTCGGCATCTGGTAGAGCTTTTCGGCGCTGAGGATATTGATTATCCCTTTGCCGCTGGCATCGACGCGCATCCAGTCGGCAATATCCAGCATCGGCTCGCCGAAGAAGTGCCCGGCGCCCTGTTGCTCCAGGGTCAACAGTCCGCGCTGGATGGCGCCGACCGAGGCGCTGCTGATATTGCCATACTGGTTCTGGAAAGATTTGGCGTTGTCGCCGATAAACTGGGTGATGGCGCGGAGGTCTTTGAAGTCAAGCAGCAGCAGACCGCGGTCGTCCGCGATGCGGAAAATAATGTTCAGCACGCCGCTCTGCACCTCATTGAGATTGAGCAGGCGCGCCAGCAGCAGGGGGCCAAGATCGGAGACCGTCGCCCGAACCGGGTGGCCCTTCTCGCCAAAGATATCCCAGAGCACCACCGGGTTGACGTGCGGCTCCCAGTCGCTGACGCCGATCTTCTCCAGCCGCGCCTGCAGTTTCTCTGAGCTCTGCCCCGCGGCGGCAATGCCGGTCAGGTCGCCCTTGACGTCCGCCATAAATACCGGCACGCCAATTTCCGAGAACGACTCAGCCAGCTTTTGCAGGGTGACGGTTTTACCGGTGCCGGTCGCACCAGTGATCAGCCCATGGCGGTTGGCCATCGCGGGCAGCAAATAGAGCGCGTTATCCAGCGTGCGCGCAATCAACAGGGGTGAGCTCATGATCGATTCCTCCATTTATCCTGCGACGATTATAGGCAACCTCGTCGTCCGGCGTTGGGGAAATCGTCACGCGCCGCGCACGCTGTCGCGAGAGGCCTCAGGCGCAGTGGCGCTGGATAAGCGCAATGCTCTGCTCAATTTCGCGCTCGATATCCGCTTCGCTCCACTGCGCCAGCTCGGGGGCGAAGGGTTCAAAAGCGTATACCCCCTGATAGCCGCGGGCTTCCAGCGCTTTAACCTGCTCGCAGGTGCCGAGGCGATCCTGCGGCGTCAGCATGATGCGCTCGGCATCGGTGAGCTGCTCGCGCGGACGGGTATCGTCCACCCCGGAGAGGTGCACCAGACCGATATCCGCCACCTCCACCTGGCTGAACTCGTCCGCCGCCTGCGGGTAGAGATGGTGATGGAAGGTGTCGATCAGCAGCTTAAACGGTACGCGGGCGTCATGGATCAGCGTCTGCGCCTGGTGCGCCGATCGCAGCGAGCTTTGCGGAAAGCCCAGCGGCTCCACCAGGCCGTGGATGCCGTAGAAGGCGAACAGCGGCGCCAGGTCGCGCAGGGCGCCTAAGGTGTCGCTGGCCGGCACCTCGTTGCCGTCGTTGAGCGGGCAGAGCACCAGCGATTTGGCGCCGATGGCCTGGGCCTCTTTCAGCAGCGACTCGGTCAGCTGCCGCACCTCTTCGCTACGGCGGTTAAAGGGATAGACCGCGTTAATCGTCAGGATCTCGATGTGGTAACGCGCCGCCAGCTCGCGCACCTGCTGATGGCTCAGATCGTCGGTCACTTTCCCGCTGGGTAAATCGTTGCGCAGCTCGACTTTATTCAGGCCCAGACGGTTCACCAGACGGAAAAACGCTTCAATGCTGAGCGCTGGCGCGATTTTGCGGTTAATACAAAAACGTTGCATTGCGATGGCCATAAGACACTCCTGACGGAAGAGGGTTGGGTTCGTTCAATTGGCTAACAGTCAAAACGTTTATTCCAAAATAAGCAAGAATGAAAATGATGATTGTTTGAGCTGCCTCGCAAAATATTCCCGGCTGCCGCGGCGGGAGTGACCGGGACCGGGAGCCAGGTATCGCGAGGCGGCGCGGCTCGATGGGGAAAGCGCGTAAGCGATGCGTGATCGCAAAATGCGACTGTTATCACCAAAATGGAATTTCATTTCACAACAATGTTGAAATATAAATTTCATTTTACTACGGTTATAGCACAGCAGAATCAGCGACGGGCCGGCGTGCGCTGGCCCTCTTCACTATGAGGCGAGAACATGACGATCACAGGAAACTTTATTGGCGGGAAAACCGTTATCAGCAGCAGCAACGAAACGATGCCGGTGTACGATCCGGCGACGGGCAAAGCGGTGCGCGAAGTCACGGTATCGACCGCGCAGGAAGTCTCTGAGGCGATTCAGGTTGCTCGCGATGCGTTTGACAGCTGGTCTCGCACCACGCCGCTGCGCCGCGCCCGCGTGCTGTTCAACTTTAAAATGTTGCTGGAACAGCACGTGGAAGAGCTGGCGGGGATCATCGTCAGCGAGCACGGCAAAGTGTGGTCGGATGCGCTGGGCGAGCTGACCCGCGGCATGGAAGTGGTCGAATTCGCCTGCGGGATCCCGCACCTGATTAAAGGCGAATACTCTTCTGACGTCGGCACCGGCGTCGACAGCTACTCGTTGATGCAGCCGCTGGGCGTGGTGGCCGGGATCACCCCGTTCAACTTCCCGGCGATGGTGCCGATGTGGATGTTCCCGCTGGCGCTGGCCTGCG
This sequence comes from Klebsiella sp. GG_Kp146, assembly GCF_040061975.1. Classification (NCBI taxonomy): domain Bacteria; kingdom Pseudomonadati; phylum Pseudomonadota; class Gammaproteobacteria; order Enterobacterales; family Enterobacteriaceae; genus Klebsiella; species Klebsiella sp. GG_Kp146. The sequence continues at coordinate 2,204 of NZ_JBEAHA010000042.1, read as the reverse complement.
GCAACAGCTTCGTCCTCAAGCCGCCGGCGCTGGCGCCGACGGCCGCCGTGCGTCTGGCAGAGCTGCTGAAAGAGGCCGGTCTGCCGGACGGCGTGTTTAACGTCGTGCACTGCAGCAATGAAGATGCCGAGCAGCTGTACACTGACCCGCGCATTGCGGCGGTGAGCTTCGTCGGCTCTTCCGGCGTGGCGGAGTATATCTATAAGACCGCCAGCGCCCACGGCAAGCGCGTGCAGGCCTTCGGCGCCGCCAAAAACCACGCGATAGTGATGCCGGATGCCGATCTCGACGCCACCGTTAACGCCATTATGGGCGGCGCCTTCGGTTCCGCAGGCGAGCGCTGCATGGCGCTGCCGGTGGTGGTGGCGGTGGGAGATGAAACCGCCGACAAACTGATCGCTCGCCTGAAGCCGCTGGTGGAAGCGCTGAAAGTGGGCCCGGGCTGCATGCGCGGCCAGGAAGAGAACGAGATGGGGCCGGTGGTGTCTGATACTCACCAGAAAAAAGTGCTCGGCTATATTGATAAAGGCGAAAGCGAAGGGGCAAAACTGGTGGTCGATGGCCGCAAACTGCGCGTGCCGGGCTACGACTCGGGCTATTATATCGGCGGCACCCTGTTCGATCACGTCACCCCGGAGATGACCATCTGGCGCGAAGAGATCTTTGGCCCGGTGCTGGGGATTGTGCGCGCGGCGGACTATGACAGCGCCCTCGAACTGGTCAACAGCCACGAGTTTGGCAACGGCAGCGCCGTCTTCACCAGCAACGGCCACACCGCGCGTGAATTCGTCCACGACGTGCAGGCGGGGATGGTCGGGGTGAACGTGCCGGTCCCGGTGCCGATGGCGTTCCACAGCTTCGGCGGCTGGAAGCGCTCAGTGTTTGGCGCGCTGAACGTCCACGGGCCGGACGGCGTGCGCTTCTACACGCGCATGAAGACCGCCACCGTACGCTGGCCGGCAGGGCAGCAGACCGTATCTGAATTCAGCATGCCGACGTTAGGTTAATCGGCGAAGGAGAGCGCCATGTCGTTACTGGCTAAATCGCGAAAAGAGGGACAGATCCAGCACATTACGCCGCAAAGCGCCGGTTGGCGCTATATCGGCTTCGATGTCTGGATGTTGAAAAAAGGGCAGACTGTGACGCTGGAGAGCGGCGATCGCGAGCTGTGCCTGGTGCTGGTCGCTGGCCTGGCGTCGGTGAAAACGCAGCAGGCCGATTTCCCGAATCTCGGTAAACGGATGTCGCCGTTTGAACGTACCCCGCCGTGGTCGGTATACGTGCCGCCGCAGGATCGGGTCGAGGTGACCGCCGATTCCGATCTGGAGCTGGCGGTGTGCAGCGCGCCGGGCAAAGGCAGCTTCCCGGCACGCCTGATTCGGCCGGAAGACGTCGGCGTGGAGCACCGCGGGAAAGGGCGCAACCAGCGCCGGGTGCATAATATTCTGCCGGACAGCGCCGAGGCGGATTGCCTGCTGGTGGTCGAGGTCTACACCGACGAAGGGGCCACCAGCTCGTGGCCGTCGCATAAGCACGATACCGCCCAGCCGGGCAAAGAGACGCAGCTGGAAGAGACCTACTATCACCGCTTCGATCCGCCGCAGGGCTTTGCCTTCCAGCGGGTCTACACCGACGACCGCAGCCTGGACGCCTGCATGGCGCCCTATAACCACGATGTGGTGATGGTGCCGCGCGGTTACCATCCGGTGGCGGCGATTGCCGGTTACGACAGCTACTATCTGAACGTCATGGCCGGGCCGGATCGGAAATGGCTGTTCACCTGGGAAGAGGACCACGCCTGGATCAACACCCCGGAATATCCGCGCCACGACTAACGTGACGCGCAGACGCCGATAAAAAAGGCCGGTTAGCGATGCTAACCGGCCTTCTTGTCTATGGGCTGCGGGTGTTTTTTAGCGAAAGGGTCCGCGGAATCCCACTCCCAGGCCCGGCAAGCGCAGCGTCGCCGGGCAGTCAGGCACCGTACCCGTGGCTGTGCCGGATGGCGCTACGCTTATCCGGCCTACGGGGTCCTCTCACAGACTCATACCTCGTAGGCCCGGTAAGCGCAGCGCCGCCGGGCAGGACACCGCAAACACCGTCGCCGTTTTTATGCCGGATGGCGCTACGCTTATCCGGCCTACGGGGGCCTCTCACAGGCTCATACCTCGTAGGCCCGGTAAGCGCAGCGCCACCGGGCGATG
>NZ_JBEAHA010000041.1:0-117468 GCF_040061975.1 Klebsiella sp. GG_Kp146 | reverse complement strand
GGCTGACCGGCATGCGGATCGTAAACCGGCTGCTGATACTGTGCAGGCTCGGGTTGATAGCCCTGCGGCGCAGGCTGTTGTCCGGCATGCGGATCGTAAACCGGCTGTTGATACTGCGCTGGCTCTGGCTGATACGCCTGCGGCGCGGGTTGCCCCGCTGGCGGCTGATAAGCAGCCTGCTGGAACGGGGCGGGTTCAGGCTGGTAGGCCTGCTGCGGCGGATAGCTGGCTTCTGGCTGATAAGCCGGCGCAGCGCCCTGATGGCCCGCCGTCGACTCGCCCCACGCCTGCGGCGCGGCAGTGGCCGCCGCCGCTGCGCCCACCGGCTCAGCGATACTGTGGCCGTTCAGCAACGGATCGTAAGGGTCGAAATCGCCCGGGCGCGCGGCGCTGGCGCCGGAAAATAGCACATCATTCTCTGCGGGACGCGCGGCGCTGGCGCCGGAAAACAGTACATCGTCGGCGGCGACAGGCGCACCGCTGGCGCTGTACTGCACGGCCTCTTCCCCGTCGTCCATCCGTTTGCCGGAGAAAAGCGCCGCGTCGGTTTTACGTCCCATAGGGTTGGTAAACTTCTCGGCCAGACGTTTACGCCGCGCCAGCGCGCTGCGCAAGATACGGGCCCGACGCGACTCCTGGGGGGTTGCCGCCTCTTCGTCGTCGTACTCTTCATCGTCGTCTTCGTATTCGCCTTCATCGACCCAGGTATCATCCCGACGGGTGCGGTTGCTGGCAAAGGTGAGTACGGACAGGATGCCGCCGCCCAGTTTTTCCGCAATGCTGACCCACGACCAGCCGGTAAACAGCGTCAGGCCGGCCGCCCAGATGCACAACAGAGCGATGGTGCCGCCGCTGCTGTGCAGCAGCGGTTGCAGGGTGGTGCTCAGCAGGCTGCCAATCACCCCGCCAGAGGCGAAGTACCAGATATCATCGGCGTTAATCGCCGCCAGACCGCAGGAGGTCAGGATCAGGGCTAACGCACCGATGAGACGCAGAGAAACGGCGAAATAATCAATGTATTCGTCGTTTTCCTGATGCCGCCAGGCAAACCAGCATCCGCCGATGATGATCACCGGGATGGTATAGGCCATGACGCCAAAAATGAAAAACAGGGTATCGGCAAGCCACGCGCCGGGGGCGCCGCCTAAATTATGAATAGGCTCATGCCATGCCGTTTGCGACCAGCTTGGGTCCGAGGGGTTAAAGCTCAGTAATGCCGCCATCAGCCAGATGGCGAAGAGGGAGCAAAGGATGAGCATCGCCTCAAGGAGTCGGCGCCCGCTGCTGAGTTTGGTAAGTTTGACTTCTTTGTCTTCGGTGTATTCCTGGCTCAAGAAAGGCTCTCCAGGTATCAGGCTGTTTCCTGCCTGCTGCTAAAACGGACAACAGCGCCGGGTCTCCCCGGCACTGTTGCTGTATGGATTAACAGGAGTGTAATCAAACTACGTCGAGTTTGCACCTGTTCCGTGTTAGCGCGTCTTAATAACCAGACGATTACTTTGCTTGACTTCTTCCATTACCACATAGGTACGGGTGTCGTTAACGCCCGGCAGGCGCAGCAAGGTCTCGCCCAGTAATTTACGATACGCTGACATATCCGGTACGCGGGTTTTCAACAGATAGTCGAAATCCCCGGAAACCAGATGACACTCTTGAATTTCTTCAAGTTTTTGCACTGCGGCGTTAAATTGCTCAAACACATCCGGTGCGCCACGATTCAGAGTAATCTCAACAAATACCAGAAGTGATGCATCCAGATAATGCGGGTTGAGCAGCGCCGTATAGCCCTGAATAAAACCCTGTCTTTCAAGACGACGCACACGCTCAAGGCAAGGCGTCGGAGAAAGTCCCACCCGTTTAGAAAGCTCGACGTTAGAAATTCGCCCATCTTTTTGCAATTCATTCAGGATGTTACGATCAATGCGGTCGAGATCTTTGCCAGGGCGCTTCTTGCTATCTACCATTATTATTGTCTCTCTGTATTCCTTCCCTACTCCTGTTCCGGCTCTGTGCCTTCACTGCCAGAGCCCATCCTGTTATTACCCGTACGACATTAGGTAACCCAGGGGTACGTGAGAAGCCCGTTGCCTGACGGCAGTCACCGATATCACGCATGGCGTCTGTCCACACCATGCGTAGATTTCGTTAACCCGGATAAAAATGGCATTTGCGTGCATGAAAATTCGCCGCACGCCAAATACTGCTTTTCTTCTTCCTTGAATGTTTTCGCAAAAGCACAGGGGATTGTCAAAGCAAAACATCGATTTTTAGTACAAGATGCCAGATATTCATCATCCACCCTGGTTGATTCTCATTTTTTCGTCTTATAATTGCCCCGCCAACAGTAGAAATAGTTATATTCCTTGCCGGGAAAATCGCCAATTCATCGGCCGCTTCTATTGCACATATCGTTAACAAAATCGCTGCGCTCTTTTTTTACGACAACAAATTCCCTACAATCCCAGCCCAATGTATGCCAATTATTATGGGGATCTCATGGGCACAGCCAAACACAGTAAACTGCTTATTCTTGGTTCTGGACCTGCGGGATACACCGCGGCGGTCTATGCCGCGCGCGCCAACCTGCAGCCGGTGCTGATCACCGGGATGGAAAAAGGCGGTCAGCTGACCACCACGACGGAAGTGGAAAACTGGCCAGGCGATCCGAACGATTTGACCGGTCCGCTGCTGATGGAGCGCATGCACGAGCATGCCGCGAAATTTGAAACCGAGATTATTTTCGACCATATCAGCCGCGTCGACCTGCAAAACCGGCCGTTCCGTCTGACCGGCGACAGCGGCGAATACACCTGTGACGCGCTGATTATCGCCACCGGCGCTTCAGCCCGTTACCTGGGTCTGCCTTCCGAAGAAGCCTTCAAGGGCCGCGGCGTTTCCGCGTGCGCCACCTGTGACGGATTCTTCTATCGCAACCAGAAAGTGGCGGTGATCGGCGGCGGCAACACCGCGGTTGAAGAGGCCCTGTATCTGTCGAACATCGCCTCTGAGGTACATCTGATCCACCGTCGCGATTCCTTCCGTGCGGAAAAAATCCTCATCAAACGCCTGATGGACAAAGTGGCAAGCGGCAACATCGTGCTGCATACCGATCGCACCCTCGAAGAGGTGACCGGCGACCAGATGGGCGTCAGCGGCCTGCGTCTGCGCGATACCAAAAACAGCGACAACGTCGAGTCCCTGGAAGTAGCCGGTCTGTTTGTCGCCATCGGCCACAGCCCGAACACCGCCATCTTTGAAGGTCAGCTGGAGCTGGAGAACGGCTACATCAAAGTGCAGTCCGGTATCCACGGCAACGCGACCCAGACCAGCATCCCGGGCGTGTTTGCCGCCGGCGATGTCATGGACCATATTTATCGTCAGGCTATCACCTCCGCCGGCACCGGCTGCATGGCGGCGCTGGACGCTGAACGTTACCTCGACGGTCTGGCTGACGCGTGCAAATAATCTTTACAAGTCAGTAACAAAGGTAAAGAAGGCGACGAAAAGTCGCCTTTATTTTTGCCGCGATGTAACATTGCCGTGCCCAATATTCCCATAACGACACCTGCTAAGCGCGCAATGAATAAAACCCGTCAACAAGAGTTAACCCGCTGGTTAAAACAGCAAAGCATTATCTCCCGTCGCTGGTTGATGATTTCCCGCCTCCTCGGCGTGGCGAGCGGTCTGCTGATCGTGGCGCAGGCCTGGTTCCTGGCGCGGATCCTGCACCGGATGGTGATGGAGAATATTCCTGCGACCGCCCTGCTGCTGCCGCTGACCCTGCTGGTGCTGACCTTTGTGCTGCGCGCCTGGGTGGTCTGGCTGCGTGAACGGGTCGGCTTTCAGGCCGGACAGCATATTCGCTATGAAATTCGCCGCCAGGTGCTCGACCGTCTCCAGCAGGCGGGCCCGGCGTGGATCCAGGGTAAACCGGCCGGCAGCTGGGCGACGCTTATCCTCGAGCAGATCGACGATATGCATGACTATTATGCCCGCTACCTGCCGCAGATGACGCTAGCGGCCTGCGTGCCGCTGCTGATCGTTATCACTATTTTCCCGATCAACTGGGCCGCCGCGCTGATCCTCCTCGGCACCGCGCCGCTGATCCCCCTGTTTATGGCCCTGGTTGGGATGGGCGCCGCCGATGCCAACCGGCGTAACTTCCAGGCGCTGGCCCGCCTCAGCGGCCACTTCCTCGACCGTCTGCGCGGCATGGAAACCTTGCGTATTTTTCACCGCGGTCAGGCCGAAACGGATAATATTCGCGACGCCTCACAGGATTTTCGCCAACGCACCATGGAAGTCCTGCGCCTGGCGTTCCTCTCCTCCGGAGTACTGGAGTTTTTCACCTCGCTCTCCATTGCGCTGGTAGCGGTTTATTTCGGCTTCTCATACCTGGGCGAGCTTAACTTCGGCCACTATGGCGCGGGCGTCACGCTGATGGCGGGCTTCCTGACGCTGATCCTCGCCCCGGAGTTTTTCCAGCCATTACGCGACCTGGGCACCTTCTACCATGCCAAAGCCCAGGCCGTCGGCGCTGCGGACAGTCTGAAAACGTTTATGGAAACCCCGCTGACCCAGGTGGAGCGTGGCGAAAAAACCTTAAATGATAACGATCTGATTGGCGTGGAAGCGCGCGATCTGCTGATTAAATCCCCCGACGGGAAAGTCCTCGCCGGGCCGCTGAATTTTTCACTGCCTGCAGGCGCGCGGGTGGTGCTGGTGGGACAGAGCGGCTCAGGGAAAAGTTCCCTGCTGAACACCCTGCTCGGCTTTTTGCCCTATGAAGGTTCGCTGAAGGTCAACGGCGTGGAGCTGCGCGAGCTGGACGCCGATCGCTGGCGTCGCCTGTTAAGCTGGGTGGGGCAGAATCCCCAGCTTCCTGCCGCCACGCTGCGGGAAAATGTGCTGCTGGCGTGGCCGGAAGCCAGCGATGCCCAGCTTCGGCTGGCGCTGGACAAGGCCTGGGTGAGCGAGTTTATCGCTCTGCTGCCGGATGGGATCCATACCGCCGTGGGCGATCAGGCGGGCCGTCTGTCGGTCGGCCAGGCGCAGCGTATCGCGGTCGCCCGCGCGCTGTTGGTGCCGTGCCGCCTGCTGCTGCTGGATGAACCCGCCGCCAGCCTCGACGCCCATAGCGAACAACGGGTCATGCAGGCGTTGACCCACGCCTCCACCCAGCAAACCACGCTGCTGGTTACCCATCAGCTTGAGGGACTGGCGGACTGGGATGCCGTCTGGGTGATGCAGAACGGACAGATTATCGAACAAGGCGACTACGCCACGCTGGCCCGCGCCGGCGGGGTCTTCTCGGCGCTGTTGGCCCATCGTCAGGAGGAGATTTAAATGCGCGCGCTCTTACCCTATCTGGCACTGTATAAACGCCACAAATGGATGCTGCTGCTCGGCATCGTACTGGCTATTGTGACCCTGCTGGCCAGTATCGGCCTGCTGACGCTCTCCGGCTGGTTTCTCTCCGCCTCTGCGGTGGTGGGCGTCGCCGGGATCTACAGTTTTAACTATATGCTGCCCGCCGCGGGCGTCCGCGGCGCAGCGATTATCCGTACCGCCGGACGCTATTTCGAGCGTCTGGTCAGCCACGATGCCACCTTCCGCGTGCTGCAGCACCTGCGCGTCTTCACCTTCAGCAAACTGCTCCCCCTCTCTCCGGCGGGGCTGGCGCGCTTTCGCCAGGGGGAACTGCTCAACCGCGTAGTCGCCGACGTCGACACCCTGGATCATCTCTACCTGCGGGTCATTTCGCCGCTGGTCGGCGCGCTGGTGGTGATTGTGGTGGTGACCTGCGGATTAAGCCTGCTCGATGTTACCCTCGCGCTGACGCTCGGCGGCATCATGCTGGTGACCCTGCTGGTTATGCCGCCGCTGTTCTATCGCGCCGGTAAACCGGCCGGAGAGAGTATGACCCAGCTGCGCGGTCAGTATCGACAACAGCTTACCGCCTGGCTGCAGGGCCAGGCGGAGCTGATGGTGTTTAACGCCAGCGACCGCTATCGCGCGCAAATGGAAAAAACCGAGCTCAGCTGGCAGGACGCGCAGCGTCGCCAGGCCGAGCTGACCGCGCTTTCACAGGCGCTAATGCTGTTAATTGGCGGAATCGCCGTGGTGGCCATGCTCTGGCTGGCCTCAGACGGCGTCGGCGGCAACAGTCAGCCCGGGGCGCTGATCGCCCTGTTCGTCTTCTGCGCCCTGGCGGCTTTCGAAGCCCTGGCGCCCGTCACCGGCGCTTTCCAGCATTTAGGTCAGGTGATCGCCTCCGCGCTGCGGATCTCGCAGATCACTGACCAGCAGCCGGAAGTCTCCTTCGTTGAGGGCGAGGCCAGCAGGCCTGCGCAGGTGGCCTTAACCTTCAGGCAGGTCACCTTCCGCTACCCGCAGCAGCCCTCCCCCGCCCTGGAGAACATCTCCCTGCAGATTGCCGCCGGGGAACATATCGCTATTCTTGGCCGAACCGGCTGCGGAAAGTCGACGCTGTTGCAGTTGCTCACCCGCGCATGGGATCCGGCGCAGGGAGAGATATTGCTCAACGACCAGCCGCTGTCCGGGCTGAGCGAAGCCACCCTGCGGCAGTCAATGAGCGTGGTGCCGCAGCGCGTGCATCTGTTCAGCGCCACCCTGCGCGACAACCTGCGGCTGGCGGCGCCTGAGGCTGATGACACTCTGCTCTGCGCCACCCTTGAGAAGGTAGGCCTGGAAAAACTGCTGGAAGATGGCGGACTCAACGGCTGGCTGGGCGAAGGCGGACGCCAGCTTTCCGGCGGCGAACTGCGCCGGCTGGCCATTGCCCGCGCGCTGCTCCACGATGCGCCGCTGATGCTGCTGGATGAACCGACAGAAGGTCTGGATGCCGCCACCGAAAGCCAGATCCTGCATCTGCTGGCGGAAGTCATGCGCGAGAAAACCGTGCTGATGGTCACCCACCGCCTGCGAGGCCTGGCGCGTTTTAATCAGATAATAGTCATGGACAACGGCCAGATAATTGAGCAAGGTAGTCACGCGGAGCTGCTCGCTAAACAGGGCCGGTACTTCCAGTTTAAACAGCGTCTGTAGGCTATTATCTAATTTTTGCTGATGCGTATTGAGGTTAAAATGCGTCTGGTTCAGCTCTCCCGGCATTCTATCGCCTTCCCTTCTCCGGAAGGCGCCCTGCGTGAACCTAACGGCCTGCTGGCGCTCGGCGGCGATCTAAGCCCCGCGCGTCTGCTGATGGCCTATCAGCGTGGTATTTTTCCCTGGTTTTCCCCCGGCGACCCGATCCTCTGGTGGTCGCCCGATCCCCGGGCAGTGCTTTGGCCGGAGCAGTTCCATCTCAGCCGCAGCATGAAGCGCTTTCATCAGCGCTCCCCCTACCGCGTCACGCTCAATCATGCCTTTGGCGAGGTGATTGAGGGCTGCGCCAGCGATCGTGACGAAGGCACCTGGATAACCAGCAGCATCGTTCGCGCCTATCACCAGCTGCATGAGCTGGGCCATGCCCACTCTATTGAAGTCTGGCAGGAGAATACCCTGGTGGGGGGAATGTACGGCGTGGCGCAGGGGGCGTTGTTTTGCGGCGAGTCGATGTTCAGCCGGGCGGAAAATGCCTCTAAAACCGCGCTGCTGGTATTTTGCCAGGACTTTGCGCAGAGCGGCGGTAAATTAATTGACTGTCAGGTGCTGAACAACCACACCGCGTCATTAGGCGCAGTGGATATTCCCCGCCGCGATTATCTGGACTATCTGTCGGTATTACGCGGCTACCGTCTACCCGAGCGATTTTGGGTACCACGGGTGCTATTTCCGGGCGGATAATAAAATGTTTTCAGCACATTTTGCGTCAGGATGGTATAATTGCGCGGTAGAGTAGCTTCTGCCTGTTGCCCCGCCGCCGTTTGGGAATAATAAGAGTCAGATAACGCCCATCGTTCTGTCACTCCCCTTTACGTTTGCGCCTGTCACGCGGCATGGCCGTGTGTGTCCCGGGCAATGCGCCAAAACTACTTCGGCGATTCATACCCGTCATATTTCCATTGCCGGCGTGCTGACTGCGCGCCTTGCGGTAAGGTGAATGATTCAGGGTAGACACGTAAAACTTTACTTACATGATGAACTTCGGCATTATCTTGCCGGTTCAAAACTACGGTAGTGATACCCCAGAGGACTAGATGGCCAAAGAAGACAATATTGAAATGCAGGGCACCGTACTTGAAACGTTGCCTAACACTATGTTCCGCGTAGAACTGGAAAACGGTCACGTGGTAACCGCGCATATCTCCGGTAAAATGCGTAAAAACTACATCCGCATTCTGACGGGCGACAAAGTGACTGTTGAGCTGACCCCGTACGACCTGAGCAAAGGCCGCATTGTCTTCCGTAGTCGCTGATTGTTTTCGCCACTAAGGCGTCAGATGCTGAAGGCCGGGATAATTCCCGGTCTTTTCATTTCTCCCGCCAGCCAGCAAAAAAAAACCGGCCAATGGCCGGTTTTTACATGCAAGATATCGCCTTAGTGGGCGGCTTCCGGTTTGTGCTTCGGCGCGCTCTGGAAGTCGTAAGTCAGCGTATTTTTCACGCTGTCCAGAGAGACCGTCACCTGCCCCCCGTCGACCAGCGAGCCAAACAGCAGCTCGTTCGCCAGCGGTTTTTTCAGGTTGTCCTGAATGACGCGTCCCATCGGACGTGCCCCCATCGCCCGGTCGTAGCCTTTTTCCGCCAGCCAGTCGCGCGCTTCCTGGCTGACTTCCAGGGAGACGCCTTTCTGATCCAGCTGAACCTGCAGCTCGACGATAAACTTGTCGACAACCTGATGGATCACCGTGGTGGAGAGGTGATCGAACCAGATAATGTTGTCGAGACGGTTACGGAACTCCGGCGTAAAGATCTTCTTGATCTCATCCATTGCATCCGGACTGTTGTCCTGCTGGATAAGGCCAATCGATTTACGCTCGGTTTCCCGCACCCCGGCGTTGGTGGTCATCACCAGCACCACGTTGCGGAAGTCAGCTTTACGTCCGTTGTTATCGGTCAGCGTTCCGTTATCCATCACCTGCAGCAGCAGGTTGAACACGTCCGGATGCGCTTTTTCGATCTCATCGAGCAGCAGCACCGCGTGCGGATGTTTAATCACCGCATCGGTCAGCAGCCCGCCCTGATCGAAGCCGACGTAGCCCGGAGGCGCCCCGATTAAACGGCTGACGGTATGACGTTCCATATATTCGGACATATCAAAACGCAGCAGCTCAATACCCAGCGCCTTCGCCAGCTGCACGGTCACTTCGGTTTTCCCCACCCCGGTCGGCCCGGCGAACAGGAATGAACCCACCGGCTTGTGCTCATGGCCCAGCCCGGCGCGCGCCATTTTGATGGCTTCCGTCAGCGCCTCGATGGCCTTATCCTGACCAAAGACCAGCATTTTCAGTCGATCGCCAAGGTTTTTCAGCGTATCGCGATCGCTGCGGGAGACGCTCTTCTCAGGGATCCGCGCAATGCGCGCCACCACTGACTCGATATCCGCCACATTGACCGTTTTCTTACGCTTGCTGACCGGCATTAAGCGCGCCCGCGCCCCTGCCTCGTCAATCACGTCAATCGCCTTATCCGGCAGATGACGATCGTTAATGTATTTCACCGCCAGCTCAACCGCGGCACGCACCGCCTTGGCGGTATAACGCACATCGTGGTGCGCTTCGTACTTCGGCTTCAGACCGTTGATAATCTGGACGGTCTCTTCCACCGACGGTTCGGTAATATCAATTTTCTGGAAACGGCGGGCCAGCGCACGATCTTTCTCAAAGATGTTGCTGAATTCCTGGTAAGTGGTGGAGCCAATCACCCGGATCTTGCCGCTGGAAAGCAGCGGTTTGATCAGGTTAGCCGCATCGACCTGACCGCCAGACGCCGCCCCCGCACCGATGATGGTGTGGATCTCATCAATGAACAGGATGCTGTTGGTATCCTGCTCCAGCTGTTTGAGCAACGCTTTAAAGCGTTTTTCAAAATCGCCACGGTATTTCGTCCCGGCCAGCAGAGAACCAATATCGAGCGAGTAGATGGTGCAGTCAGCCATGACTTCCGGCACATCACCCTGCACAATACGCCAGGCAAGGCCTTCGGCGATGGCGGTTTTACCGACGCCGGATTCTCCCACCAGCAGCGGGTTATTTTTACGCCGACGGCACAGAACCTGGATGGCGCGCTCCAGCTCTTTTTCACGGCCGATCAGGGGATCAATGCCGCCGACGCGAGCAAGCTGATTGAGGTTGGTGGTGAAGTTTTCCATACGTTCCTCCCCGCCGGCTTGCTCTTCATTGCCAGGCTGGCTTCCGCTGTTATCGGAAGACTGGCTCGGCTCGTCTTTGCGTGTACCATGAGAAATGAAGTTCACCACATCGAGTCGGCTCACTTCATGTTTACGCAGCAGGTAGGCGGCCTGCGACTCCTGCTCGCTGAAAATCGCCACCAGCACGTTGGCGCCGGTCACTTCGCTGCGGCCAGAAGATTGCACGTGGAAGACGGCGCGCTGCAGCACACGCTGGAAGCTCAGCGTCGGCTGGGTATCGCGCTCTTCTTCCGTGGCTGGCAGGACGGGTGTGGTTTGTTCGATGAAGGCTTCAAGTTCCTGACGCAATGCCACCAGGTCCACTGAACACGCTTCCAGGGCCTCACGGGCCGAGGGGTTGCTTAGCAGAGCCAGCAGCAAGTGCTCGACGGTCATAAACTCATGACGGTGCTCGCGCGCTCTGGCGAAAGCCATATTTAAACTGAGTTCCAGTTCTTGATTGAGCATAGGCACCTCCCCCAATTTTCATGCCTGTATTCAGGCTTTTTCCAGCGTACACAGCAATGGATGCTCGTTCTCCCTCGCGTACTGATTCACCATAGCGACTTTGGTCTCCGCCACTTCCGCGGTAAACACGCCACAAATCGCCTTACCTTCATAGTGAACCGTGAGCATCAGTTGCGTTGCACGTTCAACATCATAAGAAAAGAATTTTTGTAACACGTCAATAACAAACTCCATTGGAGTGTAGTCATCATTGACCAATATCACTTTATACATAGATGGCGGTTTAATCGCATCACGAACTTCGTCGTCAACCAGGTGCTCGAAGTCCAGCCAATCTCTCTTACTCATCGTCAGTGTTCATCATCGGTTGCTGTTGCCAACAGGCGGAGGCCTGTCGATGACCAGAGGTTATGCTCATCACAAATCTACAACAGATCATAGATAACTATCATCTATCGCTTCTATCCGCGACGGCTGTCACATTCCCCGGCAATAGCGTTAACTGCTTCAAATTTTGACGCATTTTTCGCCGCTCCCCCTCCTCAATCGCTTGACGCGTTTTCGTATTTCTCTAAATTGTAGTGGCGAGAGTTGGCGAGCAATTGAACAACTCGTCACTCCACCACCGGTTCATTCCATCTTACTAATAAAGATTTACGAAGGATGTCGAAGTATGGAAATGGGTACTGTTAAGTGGTTCAACAATGCCAAAGGGTTCGGTTTTATCTGCCCTGAGGGCGGCGGCGAAGACATTTTCGCCCATTACTCCACCATCCAGATGGATGGTTACAGAACGCTAAAAGCCGGACAAGCCGTTCGGTTTGATGTTCACCAGGGGCCAAAAGGCAACCACGCCAGCGTGATCGTCCCTGTGGAAGCGGAAACGGCTGCATAACTCTTTTGCTTCATTGTGTACATCCTGCTAATAAAATGCCAGTCCTTCTGACTGGCATTTTTATTTCTCATCCCGACTACTCCCGCGCCAGGGCATCCACCGGATCGAGCCGCGCCGCATTGCGCGCCGGCAGCCACCCAAACAGCACCCCGGTTAACGTCGAACAGAGAAACGCTGTCACCAGCGCCAGCGGCGAAAAACCGATCTCCCAGCCGGGGAGAAACAGCTGCAGAATAAACGCAATCATCAGCGACAATGTCACCCCCAGCGCGCCGCCGACCAGGCAAACCAGCACCGCTTCGATGAGAAACTGCTGCAGCACATCGCTGGCCCGGGCACCAACCGCCATGCGGATACCTATCTCACGCGTCCGTTCAGTCACCGACACCAGCATAATATTCATCACGCCAATCCCGCCGACCACCAGGGCGATCACCGCCACCAATGTAAGGAACAGCTGTAAGGTATGTGTGGTCCTTTCGGCGGTTTTCAAGATGCTGTCCATATTCCAGGTGAATACATCTTTTTTACCATGCCGCAGCTCCAGCAAACGCAGCAGCTGTTTTTCAGCGGTGTCGCTGTCATAGCCTTCATGAACGCGGACGGTGATCGAGTTCAGCCACGACTGGCCCATCACCCTTCCCGCCATGGTGGTGTAGGGCAACCAGACGCGGAGAATTTTACTGCTGCCGAACATCGACTGCTTTTCATCCGCAACGCCAATCACCGTGGCCGGCATATTGCCCACCAGAATCACCTCGCCCACCACTTTCGCTTTGTTGGGAAACAGCTGGCGACGGGTATTGCTGTCGAGCACCACCACCTGCGCCCGGCTGTTGAGCTGCAGCTCATTAAAGGTATTGCCCTCGCTAAAGGTCATGCCGTAAACATTAAAGTATTGCGGCCCCACCCCTTCCGCGCTGGCGGCTACGTCAATATTGTTGGCGCGCAGACGCAGGCTTTTTGACACCGCCGGCGTAGCGGAACGCACCCACGGCTGTTTCTGGATCGCCAGCAAGTCGTCATACTTCAGCGCCTGTTGATAGCGCGGGTCGTCATCGCCAAAATCCTTGCCAGGGTAGACGTCAATGGTATTGGTGCCTATCGCGCGAATATCTGCCAGCACCATCTGTTTGGCGGCATCGCCCACCACGACGATCGACACCACCGAGGCAATCCCAATAATAATGCCGAGCATGGTCAGCAGGGTGCGCATTTTATTCGCCGCCATCGCCCGCCAGGCCATGACCAGCGCCTCACGAAAGCCGCTGGTGAACTGACGCCACGCCGAGGGCTCCTCCTGCTGACGGGCGCGCAGCCCACCGCCCTGGCGGCTGGCGGAGGGGTTGCGGACGATTTCGCCATCGCGGATCTCGACGATCCGCTCCGCCTGAGCGGCGACCTGCGGATCGTGAGTGACAATGATGACCGTGTGCCCCTGCGCTTTCAGCTGGTGCAGGATCGCCATCACCTCTTCGCCGGAATGGCTGTCCAGCGCGCCGGTCGGCTCATCGGCGAGGATCACTTCCCCACCGTTCATCAGGGCGCGGGCGATACTGACCCGCTGCTGTTGGCCGCCGGACAGCTGCGACGGCTGATAGTCGGCGCGATCGCCAAGCCCCAGGCGCGCCAGCAGCTCATGAGCGCGCGCCAGGCGCGCCCGCCGTTCACTGCCGGCATACACCGCCGGCACTTCGACGTTCTGCGCGGCGGTCAGATGCGACAGCAGGTGATAGCGTTGAAAGATAAAACCAAAGTGTTCCCGCCGCAGACGGGCCAGCGCATCGCCATCCAGCTGCGCAATATCGGTTCCCGCCACCCGATAGGTGCCGCTGGTGGGTTTATCAAGGCAGCCAAGGATGTTCATCAGCGTTGATTTACCCGAGCCGGAGGCGCCCACGATCGCCACCATCTCCCCGGCATGGATACTGAGGGTGATCCCCTTGAGGACCTCAACGCTGCCGTCGCCGGAAGGATAGCTGCGACGAATATCACGCAGCTCGAGCAGGGCCGTCATTTTGCCGCCCCGCTCGCGCTCTCGCCGACGATCACCTCATCCCCCTCTTCAAGCCCCTGCACCACCGCGACGTCGGTATCATTGCGCGCGCCAATGACAATTTCACGCTCTTTGACCTCGCCGGTACGCAACAGCCGGACGTGGTAGCGGTTATCACCGACCGCATCGCCCAGGGCGCTCAGCGGGATGGTGATCACGTTCTTTACCTCGGCCAGTTGAATATGCACCTGCGCGGTCATGTCGAGGCGCAGGATCCCCTGCGGGTTCGGGACCTCGAAGCGGGCATAATAGAAGATGGCGTCGTTGACTTTTTCCGGCGTCGGCAGAATGTCCTTCAGCTTGCCTTCATAGCGGGTTAACGGGTCGCCCAGCACGGTAAACCACGCCTTTTGCCCCGGTCTGAGATGGATGACATCCGCTTCGGAGACCTGCGCTTTAACCAGCATGGTGCTGAGGTCCGCCAGGGTCAGAATATTCGGCGCCTGCTGGGCAGCGATCACCGTCTGTCCCTGCAGGGTGGTAATTTGCGTCACTTCGCCAGCCATCGGAGCCAGGATCCGCGTGTAGTCGAGGTTGGTCTTCGCGGTGTCGAGCGTCGCCTGGTTGCGCTTAATTTGCGCTTCAATGGTGCCGATTTGCGCCTGTTTCACCGCCAGGTCGGTGGCCGCGGTATCGAGGTCCTGTCGCGAGACCAGCTGGCGCTGCGCCAGCTGCTGCTGACGGGCCAGGGTCACCTGCGCCAGCTTACTCTCCGCGCGCGCCTGATTGAGCTGGGCGCGCAGCTCCATCAACGTCGCTTCCACCTCTTTGATCTGGTTTTGCGCCTGCTCAGGATCGATAACCCCCAGCAGTTGGTCCTTTTTGACCTTATCGCCGATATTCACGTGCAGCGTCTTCAGCTGTCCGCTGACCTGGGCGCCGACGTCAACTTTTCGCAGGGCATCCAGCTTGCCGGTAGCCAGCACGCTCTGCTGGAGGTCGCCTTTGCGCACCACCAGTGTCTGGTAGTGCGGCAGCGGCGCGTTGAGGATCTGCCATCCCCAGACCGCCAGACCCAGCACCACGATCGCCAACAGCCACCAGACGGTCCTGCGTTTTCCCTTCAATTTCATATTCCGATTCCTGCTGTTTCCCTGCCGCTCCAGGCGGTGATTCTATCGAAACCCATTGGCAACAGAACATCCATTTTTCGCGCCAATGACGTTTTGTTTAGCTGCCGGAGAGCTTTGCGCCGCCGAGCCCCCCGACGGTGAAGAGATTAATCGGCGCGACCGCGGGCCAGCCACAGTACCCGCGAGAACATTTTTTTCAGCAGCGTCGGCACTGCGTCCACCCCACGGCGGCCGGCTTCCATTGCCACCTCAATCGCCAGGTCCGGCTTGGATGAACGATGAATGGCCTTGGTGATCACCCGCCGCATATTCATGGGCACATTATCCGGGATCTGCGCCACCCGGTGGTAAACGTCATCAAATCCCTGACGATACATAAAGTGTTCCATATCCAGCGCCGGCAGAGTGGTCAGATGGTCGCGCTCCAGCTCGCGATCGTTATTCAGCAGGCCGCGTACGGTCGCGGCATATTTTTTCCCTGCCTCATCGCCGTCCACCAGCACGTGCCACTGGATCCCCATCCGGCGGGCGAATTTGATCAACGGCTTCAGGCCCGACTGGGCGAATTCAATGACTTTCACCCCTTCAGCATCAAAATGATGGCCGCACTGGCGGGCCAGTTCGTTGATAACCCAGGTTTCCGTCTCCCCTTCCACCAGCAGCCAACAGCGGGCGAAGAGCGATGAGGCGCGATTGAAGCGGATATGAAAGGCAATGCGCCGACTCTCTTCGGCATTCATTCCGCCGGGCCCCAGCCGCCATGCCGACACCCGCGCCGATTCACGCACCAGCCGACACACCTGCTCCACCGGCGTCAGGGACAGCAGCTCTCCGGAGTTGGTGGTGGTCACCCGCTGCAACGGCAGCAAATTCAGCAGATGCCAGGCGACGGAGAGCATGATCGGATGCAGGCGGGTCTCGGGATCTTCAATCAACAGCAGCGGCCGCGCGTCGCGATCGAGGCGCACCGTCCCTTTCGCCTGCAGCAGGGTGGCGAACAGCCCCAGCAGGATCACCCGATGGCTGCGCCCGCCGGGCTTGTCGATCATCCGGTTGATAATATCCAGATAACGCCAGCTACGCTGTTCATCATGGGAACGCCGCCGCATCAGGCGATGTCGCGTCTGGGCGCTGCTTTGCTCGGCAAAATAATGCTCCAGCAGCTGCACCATGGCCGACAACCCCTCGCGGATCTGACCGTCGGATAAATTTTGCGGGTGGCTGACCAGTTCGCGGGACAGAAAATCCAGCTGGCGGGCGGTGATCTCTATCTGCGGCGAGTGCGGTACCGTTCCGTTATGAATGCGCCGCATAAAGCGCGCATCGCGCAGGCGCAGCACCGGCATCAAACGCACCAGGTGTCTGGCCAGCTCATCGATATCCTCCAGCGCCAGCGCTTCGCCTTCGCCATCGATAAAACTGCGCAGGGTCATCACGCTGTCGTCATCGGCGAGTTCGCCTTCCAGGCGGTAGAACACCCGGTGATACCCGTCATCACAGGGCACCCAACAGCGCTGAAGCGGACGGAAACGCCGCACCCGATGGCGTCCCGGCTCCGTTTCGCGGAAGGTCAGAATAATATGCAAATGGTGCTCGCGCCCCTGGATGTCGCCCGCGGGGAACCAAAAGTCATCGCGAACAAAGTGATAAAGATCGAACTCTGGCGACAAAAGCAGGGTCAGCGCATCAAGCAGACTGGACTTCCCCCACGCGTTTTCCCCGATCAGGACGTTATTTTGCTCGAGCATCAACGACAGACGATTGATACCGCGAAAACCGACGATTTCTACGCGCTCAAGAAGCATATCCCCTCCGCTAAACCACCACTCTCCTTCAGTAATCAACAGTATAGCGAGGGCGGCGGCAAGATGACACTCCGCTTGGTCACCTCGCGCATCCTATTCAGGAGGTTAAATATATTCATAAAATTACACACTTACCGCCTATTAACCGCTGTTGATTATTCATCAAACAAAATAGTTTTATTTCAGACGTTATGTTCTACACTATTGATAATCTTGGATGGATATAGGAATAGTTAAACTGGCAAACGCAATCCCTTCACCTTGCCCTAAATCAAATAATATCAATATATTTAACTGGCTCTGGGACGGCGATTATCTCTAGAATAACGCCGCTTTATTTTTATCGTCGTCCCTTATCACGATAAATAAAGAACGGCACGGTCCGCTCGTGCGCGTATACATTTAAATTGAGGTGGTTATGTTCAGAAAATTAGCAGCCGAATGCTTCGGCACCTTCTGGCTTGTATTTGGCGGCTGCGGTAGCGCCGTCCTTGCCGCAGCATTTCCCGAGCTGGGTATCGGTTTTGCCGGCGTGGCGCTGGCATTTGGTTTAACCGTATTAACCATGGCGTATGCGGTTGGCCATATTTCCGGCGGTCATTTCAACCCGGCGGTGACCTTAGGCCTGTGGGCCGGCGGTCGTTTCCCGGCGAAAGAGGTCATTGGCTATATTATCGCCCAGGTGGTCGGCGGAATTATTGCCGCCGCGGTGCTGTACGTAGTGGCCAGCGGTAAAGCCGGCTTTGATGCCGCCGCCAGCGGTTTTGCCTCCAACGGCTATGGCGAACACTCCCCGGGCGGCTTCTCTATGCTGTCGGCTATCGTTATTGAAATCGTACTGACCTGCGGCTTCCTGCTGGTTATCCATGGCGCTACCGACAAACACGCGCCTGCGGGCTTCGCGCCGATCGCTATCGGCCTGGCGCTGACCCTCATCCATTTGATCAGCATTCCGGTCACCAACACCTCAGTCAACCCGGCGCGCAGCACCGCGGTGGCGATTTTCCAGGGCGGTTGGGCGCTGCAGCAGCTGTGGCTGTTCTGGGTCATGCCGATCGTCGGCGGGATCCTCGGCGGCGTGCTATACCGCACTCTGCTGGAAAAACGCGATTAATCTTTTCTAAAGCCCGGGTCCCCGGGCTTTTTCTTTCTGGCGACAGCTTTACTCGGCCCGGCTATTTGGATAGTGTCATGAGCGCTATTCTCATCATGCAAGGGTTGCATCGTTCATGTTCTCGGGACTGTTCATCATTCTGTTGCCGCTGGTCGTCGGCTATTTACTGCCTCTTCGTCACTCCTCCGCGTTAAAACTGATTAACCGGATGCTGAGCTGGATTGTCTATGTGATCCTCTTTTTTATGGGTATCAGCCTGGCGTTTCTCGACAATCTGGCCAGCAATCTGCTGGCGATATTGCATTACGCCTCGGTGAGCGTGGTCATCATTTTACTGTGTAATATTACCGCTCTGCTGTGGCTGGAAAGAAAAATGCCCTGGCGCAGTCTGCATCGTCAGGAGAAATTACCCTCGCGCCTGGCCATGGCCCTGGAATCACTCCAGCTGTGCGGTGTGGTGGTGCTCGGTTTCTTGCTTGGCCTGACCGGCCTGTCTTTTTTACAACACGCCACCGAAGCCAGCGAATATACGCTGATCTTTCTCCTGTTCCTCGTCGGTATTCAATTACGCAATAATGGAATGAGTCTGCGACAAATAGTCCTCAACCGGCGGGGAATGATCGTCGCCGTGGTGGTCACGGCCAGTTCATTACTCGGCGGCATCCTCAACGCCTTTATTCTGGATTTGCCGCTAAAGACCGGTCTGGCGATGGCCAGCGGCTTCGGCTGGTATTCACTCTCCGGTATTTTACTGACCGAATCCTTTGGCCCGGTGATCGGCAGCGCGGCGTTCTTTAACGACCTGTGCCGCGAGCTGCTGGCCATCATGTTAATTCCGGGCCTGATTCGCCGTAGCCGCTCCACGGCGCTGGGGCTGTGCGGCGCCACCTCCATGGACTTCACCTTACCGGTGCTGCAGCGTTCCGGCGGCGTGGAAATCGTCCCTGCCGCCATCGTGCACGGTTTTCTGCTGAGCCTGCTGGTCCCGATCCTGATCGCCTTTTTTGCCGCCTGAGCAGGCGCTGGCGGCAGACTTCTTGCCGCCAATTTTGCGCTAAATCAATCTCCCTTTAAGTTGCATCAGAAATACCTTTTCTCCTCACGCGCTCGGGCATAACCTTAAACATGTATATCAAATATAACTTTAAAGGTGTGACCATGTTTTGTGTGCAATGTGAACAAACCATTCGTACCCCGGCCGGCAACGGCTGCTCTTACGCGCAGGGGATGTGCGGTAAAACAGCGGAAACCTCCGATCTGCAGGATCTGCTGATTGCGTCACTGCAAGGCCTCTCCGCCTGGGCGCTCAAGGCCCGCGAATATGGCATTATCGACCACGACGTCGATAGCTTTGCGCCGCGCGCTTTTTTCTCTACGCTGACTAACGTTAACTTCGACTCCCCGCGTATCGTTGGCTATGCGCGCCAGGCTATCGCCATGCGTGAAGCGCTTAAAGCGCAGTGCCTGAACATTGATGCCCACGCGACGGTTAACAATCCGATGGCCGCTCTGCAACTGGCTAGCGACGATCTGGGCGACCTGCAGCGTCAGGCGGCGGAATTTACCCCGAACAAAGACAAAGCGGCCATCGGCGAGAACATTCTCGGCCTGCGCCTGCTGTGCCTGTACGGCCTGAAAGGCGCTGCGGCTTATATGGAGCACGCGCACGTTCTCGGCCAGTATGACAACGACATCTACGCCCAGTACCATAAAATCATGGCATGGCTGGGTACCTGGCCTGCCGATATGAACGCGCTGCTGGAGTGCTCAATGGAGATCGGCCAGATGAACTTCAAAGTCATGAGCATTCTGGACGCCGGTGAGACCACCAAATATGGTCATCCGACCCCAACCCAGGTCAACGTTAAAGCGACCGAGGGCAAGTGCATCCTGATCTCCGGCCATGACCTGAAAGATCTCTATAACCTGCTGGAGCAGACCGAAGGCACCGGCGTTAACGTCTATACCCACGGGGAAATGCTGCCGGCGCACGGCTATCCGGAGCTGCGTAAATTCAAACACCTGATTGGGAACTACGGCAGCGGCTGGCAGAACCAGCAGGTGGAGTTCGCCCGCTTCCCGGGCCCCATCGTCATGACCTCTAACTGCATCATCGACCCCACCGTCGGCGCCTACGACGATCGTATCTGGACCCGCAGCATCGTCGGCTGGCCGGGCGTGAACCACCTGGAAGGTGAAGACTTCGCGCCGGTTATCGCCCAGGCGCAGCAGATGGCTGGCTTCCCGTACAGCGAAATCCCGCATCTGATCACCGTCGGCTTTGGCCGTCAGACCCTGCTCGGCGCGGCGGACACACTGATCGATCTGGTCAGCCGGGAAAAACTGCGTCACATTTTCCTCGTCGGCGGCTGCGATGGCGCCCGCGGGGAACGTAACTATTTCACCGATTTCGCCACCAGCGTGCCGGACGACTGCCTGATCCTGACCCTGGCCTGCGGTAAATACCGCTTCAACAAGCTGGACTTCGGCGATATCGAAGGCCTGCCGCGTCTGGTGGATGCCGGGCAGTGCAACGATGCCTACTCGGCGATTATTCTGGCGGTCACGCTGGCGGAAAAACTGGGCTGCGGCGTCAACGATCTGCCGCTGTCGCTGGTGCTTTCCTGGTTCGAGCAGAAAGCGATCGTCATCCTGCTGACGCTGCTGTCTCTCGGCGTGAAAAACATTGTCACCGGCCCGACGGCGCCTGGCTTCTTCACTCCGGATCTGCTGGCTATCCTCAATGAGAAGTTTGGTCTGCGTTCCGTGACCACCGTGGAACAAGATATGCAGCAGCTGCTGAGCGCGTAAGGAGTCCCTGATGACCATGCCAACCTCACAATGCCCGTGGCGAATGCAGGTGCATCACATCCATCAGGAAACGCCGGATGTGTGGACCGTTTCATTGCTCTGCCATGACTATTATCCGTACCGTGCCGGGCAGTACGCCCTGGTCAGCGTGCGTCATTCGGCAGAGACCCTGCGCGCTTACACTATTTCGTCCACGCCGGGCGTCAGCGAATATATTACGTTGACCGTTCGCCGTATTGACGATGGCGCGGGCTCACAGTGGCTCACCCGCGACGTAAAGCGCGGCGACTATATCTGGCTGTCCGACGCGATGGGGGATTTCACCTGCGAGGATAAGGCGGATGATAAGTTCCTGCTGCTGGCCGCTGGCTGCGGCGTCACGCCGATCATGTCGATGCGCCGCTGGCTGGCGAAGTACCGTCCGCAGGCCGACGTGCAGGTGATCTATAGCGTTCGTTCGCCGGAGGATGTGATCTTTGCCGAAGAGTGGCGCAACTATCCGGTTACCCTGGTGGCGGAGCACCACGCGACGCACGGTTTTGTCGCCGGCCGTCTGACCCCGGAACTACTGCAGAGCGTGCCGGATATCGCCAGCCGCACCGTGATGACCTGCGGGCCAGCGCCGTATATGGAGAAAGTTGAACAGGACGTTGCCGCCCTGGGTGTTACCCGCTTCTTTAAGGAGAAGTTCTTCACCCCGGTGGCGGAGGCCGCCACCAGCGGGCTGAAATTCACCAAACTGCAGCCGGCGCGAGAATTTTACGCGCCGGTTGGCACCACCCTGCTCGATGCGCTGGAGAGCAATCAGGTGCCGGTGACCGTCGCCTGCCGCGCCGGCGTCTGCGGCTGCTGCAAAACCAGAGTCGTTTCCGGGGAGTATAGCGTCACCAGCACCATGACGCTGACCGACGGCGAAATCGCCGACGGCTATGTGCTGGCCTGCTCCTGTCACCCGCTGGGCGATCTGGTTCTGGCTTGACCTTAAAAGGCCGGATGACGCTATGCTTATCCGGCCTCTGTTTCTGCTTTACGTCGTACGCAGTTGTTCCGCCTTTCGGCGCATGGCTATCGCCAGACCGACTGACCGGCCAGCGAGTAACGCCCGGCGCCCAAAAGCGCTATCGCCAGCGCGCCAACAAAAAAATAGACCAGATTCTCGATCGCCCACGCGCCCACCGCATCAAGCGCAAACGTCTTGCCGAGACCGACCATCAGCCACGCCACTACCATGGTGAAAGCCAACACCAGCGCCGCTGGGCGCGTCAGGATGCCGACAATCAACAAACAGGGGGCAACCACTTCCCCCACCAGCACACCGTAGGCGATAAACCCCGGCAACCCCTTCGCCACCAGCATCCCGCTAATGCCGTCCACGCCATCCAGCAGCTTGTGCAAACCGTGAAAGAGCATTAACCCGCCGACGGCGAGTCGTAACAAGAGTTTACCGGCATCTTCATGCGACAGCGTTCTATTTACTGTGTTTAACAATCCCTTAACCATTTGATGTGCTTCCTGTTTTACACCATGTGAGACCCCAGAGTATGCCCAATACTTCAGCAATAAAACCAGCGAAAAATTGAGGGAAATCGGCAACGTACGCTGCAGTTTCATCTAAGCTTGAAGGCGTTATCAAAAAAAGGAGATGGAGATCATGAAACAAACCGTGGCCGCATACATTGCCAAAACGCTGGAACAGGCCGGCGTGAAACGTATCTGGGGCGTCACCGGCGATTCCCTCAATGGATTGAGCGATAGCCTGAACCGCATGGGCACCATCGACTGGATGGCCACCCGGCACGAAGAGGTCGCTGCTTTCGCC
The DNA here is from genome assembly GCF_040061975.1 of Klebsiella sp. GG_Kp146. Taxonomy (NCBI): domain Bacteria; kingdom Pseudomonadati; phylum Pseudomonadota; class Gammaproteobacteria; order Enterobacterales; family Enterobacteriaceae; genus Klebsiella; species Klebsiella sp. GG_Kp146. Next base: position 95,112 of record NZ_JBEAHA010000041.1, on the reverse strand, counting down.
GCCGGCGCGGAGGCGCAACTGACCGGCGAACTGGCGGTCTGCGCCGGTTCCTGCGGTCCGGGTAACCTGCACCTGATCAACGGTCTGTTTGACTGTCACCGCAACCATGTCCCGGTGCTGGCGATTGCCGCCCACATCCCTTCCAGCGAGATTGGCAGCGGCTATTTCCAGGAGACCCATCCCCAGGAGCTGTTCCGCGAATGTAGCCACTACTGCGAGCTGGTCTCCACCCCGGAGCAGATCCCGCAGGTGCTGGCGGTGGCGATGCGTAAGGCGGTGATTAACCGCGGCGTTTCGGTGGTGGTTCTGCCCGGCGACGTGGCGCTGAAAGCCGCCCCGGAGAGCGCCAGCAGCCACTGGTATCATGCGCCGTTGCCGACGGTCTCCCCGGCCGACGAGGAGCTGCGCAAGCTGGCGCAGCTTATCCGCTACTCCAGCAATATCGCGCTCATGTGCGGTAGCGGCTGCGCCGGCGCCCACCAGGAGCTGGTTGAGTTCGCAGCAAAAATTAAAGCCCCCATCGTCCATGCGCTGCGCGGTAAAGAGCATGTGGAGTATGACAACCCGTATGATGTGGGCATGACCGGGCTGATTGGCTTCTCTTCTGGCTTCCACACCATGATGAATGCCGACACCCTGATCCTGCTCGGCACCCAGTTCCCCTATCGCGCCTTCTATCCGACCGACGCCAAAATTATTCAGATCGACATTAACCCCGGCAGCATCGGCGCGCACAGTAAGGTTGATATGGCGCTGGTGGGCGACATCAAATCAACGCTAAAGGCGCTGCTGCCGCTGCTGGAAGAGAAAACCGATCGCCGCTTCCTCGATAAGGCGCTGGAGCACTATCGCGACGCGCGAAAAGGACTCGACGATCTGGCGAAGCCCAGCGAGAAGGCGATCCACCCGCAATATCTGGCGCAGCAGATCAGCCATTTTGCCGATGAAGACGCCATTTTCACCTGCGATGTCGGCACCCCGACCGTCTGGGCGGCACGCTATCTCAAGATGAACGGCAAACGCCGCCTGCTGGGTTCATTCAACCACGGCTCCATGGCCAACGCCATGCCGCAGGCCATTGGCGCCAAGGCCACCGCGCCGGAGCGTCAGGTGGTGGCCATGTGCGGCGACGGCGGGTTTAGCATGCTGATGGGGGATTTTCTGTCGCTGGCGCAGATGAAGCTGCCGGTGAAAATTATCATCTTTAACAACAGCGTGCTGGGTTTCGTGGCGATGGAGATGAAGGCCGGGGGCTATCTCACCGACGGCACGGAGCTGCACGACACCAACTTCGCCCGCATCGCCGAAGCCTGCGGTATTAAAGGTATTCGCGTTGAGAAAGCTGCCGAAGTGGATGAAGCGCTGCAGACCGCCTTCCGCACCGACGGTCCGGTGCTGGTCGACGTCGTGGTCGCCAAAGAGGAGCTGGCGATCCCGCCGCAGATCAAGCTGGAGCAGGCGAAAGGCTTTAGCCTGTATATGCTGCGGGCGATCATCAGCGGGCGCGGCGATGAAGTCATCGAACTGGCGAAAACCAACTGGCTCAGGTAAAACAGAAGCAATACTCTGAACCAGAACAAGGAAAAGCCGTGATCGATCTGCGCAGTGATACCGTTACCCGTCCCGGGCGCGCCATGTTGGAAGCCATGATGGCCGCCCCGGTCGGGGACGATGTGTATGGCGACGACCCTACCGTCAATGAACTTCAGCGCTACGCCGCCGACCTGGCCGGCAAAGAGGCGGCGCTGTTTCTGCCCACCGGCACCCAGGCCAACCTCGTCGGCCTGCTCAGCCACTGCCAGCGCGGCGAAGAGTATATCGTCGGCCAGGGGGCGCATAACTATCTGTACGAAGCCGGCGGGGCGGCGGTTCTCGGCAGTATTCAGCCGCAGCCGATTGACGCCGCGGCGGACGGTTCGCTGCCGCTGGATAAAGTCGCAGCGAAAATCAAACCTGACGATATCCATTTTGCCCCGACCCGCCTGCTGAGCCTGGAAAACACCCATAACGGTAAGGTGCTGCCGCGCGACTATCTCCAGGAAGCCTGGGCGTTTACCCGCCAGCGCGATCTGGCGCTGCACGTCGACGGCGCGCGCATCTTTAACGCCGTGGTCGCCTACGGCTGTGAGCTGCGTGATATCGCCCAGTACTGCGACTCCTTCACCATCTGCCTGTCAAAGGGGCTTGGCGCCCCGGTTGGCTCGCTGCTGGTCGGCAGTGAGGCGTATATTCGCCGCGCCGTTCGCTGGCGGAAAATGGTCGGCGGCGGGATGCGCCAGGCGGGCATTCTGGCCGCCGCCGGGCTGTACGCGCTGAAAAATAACGTGCAGCGCCTGCAGGAGGATCATGATAACGCCGCGTGGATGGCGGATCAGCTGCGCGCCATCGGCGCCGACGTCACCCGTCACGATACCAACATGCTGTTCGTTCGCGTCGGTGATGAACAGGCCCGGGCGCTCGGCGAGTTTATGCAGGCGCGCGGCGTGCTGATCAACGCCTCGCCAATCGTCCGTCTGGTCACTCACCTGGATGTCAATCGTCAGCAGTTGAGCGAAGTGGTCGCCCACTGGCAGGCTTTTTTACAACGCTAAGGAGTCAGGCGTGTCGCAATCGGTTCTGGTGCTCGGCGCCAGCGGCTATATTGGTCAGCATTTAGTCCGCGAATTAAGCGCGCGGGGTTATCCGGTGCTGGCGGCGGCGCGCCATACTGACCGGCTGCAAAAACTCGCTTTGCCCGGCGTCACCTGCCGGTCAGTCGATCTCAATCAGCCGCAGGCTCTGCCTGCGCTGCTCACAGGTATCGATACCCTTTACTATCTGGTACACGGCATGGGCGAAGGCGGCGATTTTATCGCCCATGAGCGTCGGGTGGCGACGCATGTTCGCGATGCCCTGCGCCAGACGCCGGTGCGTCAGATTATCTTTCTCAGCTCGCTGCAGGCTCCAGCGCAGGAGCAGTCCGACCATCTGCGCGCTCGTCAGGTCACCGGCGATCTCCTGCGCGAGTCGGGCGTGCCGGTAACCGAGCTGCGGGCCGGAATTATCGTCGGCGCCGGCTCCGCCGCCTTCGAGGTGATGCGCGATATGGTCTATAACCTGCCGGTGCTGACCCCCCCGCGCTGGGTGCGTTCGCGTACCACCCCTGTCGCGCTGGAAAACCTGCTCGTTGACCTCGTTGAGCTACTGAATCACCCTTCCGACGCGCACCGCGTCTTCGAAGCCGCCGGTCCGGAGGTGTTAAGCTATCAGCAGCAGTTCATTCGCTTTATGGCCGTCAGCGGCAAACACCGCCCGCTCATTCCGATTCCCCTGCCGACGCGCTGGATCTCGGTGTGGTTCCTCAATGTCATCACCTCGGTGCCGCCGACCATCGCCAAAGCGCTAATTCAGGGGTTGAAGCACGATCTGATCGCCGATGACCGGGCGCTGCGGGCGCTGATCCCGCAAACGCTGATCCCCTTCGATCAGGCGGTTCGCCGCACCCTGAAAGAAGAAGAGCAGCTGGTAAACTCCAGCGACTGGGGCTACGACGCCCAGGCTTTCGCCCGCTGGCGACCGGAGTATGGCTATTATCCGAAACAGGCAGGCTGCACCATCACCACTCAGGCGAGCCGCAAAGCCCTGTGGCAGGTCGTTAACCAAATCGGCGGTAAAGAGGGATATTTTTTCGGCAATCTGCTGTGGAAAACCCGCGGCGCGATGGATCTGCTGGTCGGCCACCGGCTGGCCAAAGGGCGACCGCAGCGCGACTATTTGCAGACCGGCGATACGGTCGACAGCTGGAAGGTGATTATCGTGGAGGAAGAAAAACAGCTCACTCTGCTGTTCGGCATGAAAGCGCCGGGACTGGGCCGGTTAAGCTTTACCATTAACGATAAAGGCGATCGTCGTGAACTGGACGTCCGCGCCTGGTGGCACCCGCACGGTATGCCGGGCCTGGTCTACTGGCTGCTGATGATCCCGGCGCACCTGTTTATTTTCCGCGGTATGGCGCAACGCATCGCCCGGTTGGCCGAACAAATCTCAGGCAGAGTCGAAGGATAAGCATTATTCTTTCATGATTCTCATTGCATAGTCGGGAGAATCACGGAAAAATGCGCATGAAATTCTTTTCTGGGACAGTAGAGTAATATGAAGGTACTGGTTACCGGTGCGACCAGCGGATTAGGCCGCAACGCAGTGGAATATCTGCGCAACAAGGGCATCAGCGTGCGAGCGACCGGGCGCAACGAAGCGATGGGTAAGCTTCTGAGCAAAATGGGGGCGGAATTCATCCCGGCAGATTTAACCGAGCTGGTCTCTTCGCAGGCTAAAGTGATGCTCGCCGGTATCGATACCCTGTGGCACTGCTCAAGCTTTACCTCGCCCTGGGGCACGCAGCAGGCTTTCGATCTCGCTAACGTCCGCGCCACCCGCCGCCTCGGCGAATGGTCGGTAGCATGGGGCGTACGCAATTTCGTCCATATCTCTTCGCCCTCGCTCTATTTTGATTATCACCACCATCGCGATATTCAGGAAGATTTCCGCCCGCACCGCTTCGCCAATGAGTTTGCCCGCAGCAAGGCGGCCAGCGAAGAGGTGATCAACCTGCTGGCGCAGGCCAACCCGCACACCCGTTTTACCATTTTGCGCCCGCAGAGCCTGTTCGGGCCGCACGATAAAGTCTTTATTCCCCGGCTGGCGCAAATGATGCAGCACTATGGCAGCGTCCTGTTGCCGCGGGGCGGCAGCGCGCTGGTCGATATGACCTATTATGAAAATGCCGTCCACGCGATGTGGCTGGCGAGCCAGCCGGCCTGCGATCATCTTCCCTCCGCCCGCGCGTGGAATATCAGCAATGGCGAACCGCGCACCCTGCGCAGCATCGTGCAGAAACTGATCGATGAGCTGGGCATTAAATGCCGGATCCGTTCAGTTCCCTACCCGATGCTGGATATTATCGCCCGCAGCATGGAGCGTTTTGGCGATAAAACGGCCAAAGAGCCGGCCTTTACCCACTACGGCGTCTCTAAACTTAATTTTGATTTTACGCTCGATATCACGCGCGCGCAGGATGAGCTGGGCTATCAGCCGGTGGTGACGCTGGACGACGGGATTGTGCGTACCGCCGCCTGGTTGCGCGACCACGGTAAACTTCACCGCTAACCCTGGCCATATTTCTCTAACAGCGCCTCGGCTATCGCTTCGGTTTGCGCATCCGCTACGCCATCCCAGCGCTGGGGGCGGAAGTGCATCTGGAAGGCGATAATTACCCGTTTCCTCTGCGCGGGAGTCATCTCCGGCGTGACCTGATAGCCGTAGCGTGCCAGCAAATCCAGCACCACCTCAGGGTCCACTGGCTCACTGGGCGGCCGCCCGTTCAGATAAAAAGCCACCCGCTGCTCGTCCGGCCAGGCGCCAATCCCCTGCTGCGCCAGCTGTTGCCAGGGGAACAACGGCCCCGGATCGTCTTTGCGCTGCGGGGCGATATCGGCATGGGCCACCACGTTCTGCGGCGCGATGTGGTAGCGAGTGATAATATCGCGCGCCAGCGGGATCAGGGCCGCGATCTGTTCCGGGTGAAAGGGAGTAAAGCTTTTACCTCCCGCGGTCTTCTGCCAGCCGCGGTTTTCCAGTTCAATACCGATGGAAGTATCGTTGATGCGCGTGCTGCCGCGCCAGTAGCTTACACCGGCGTGCCAGGCCAGATCCTCTTCCGGCACCAGCTGCCAGATCCGCGGTTTATCATGGTGGCGCGGCGGCTGTTCAGGAATTAAATAGTGGGAGCTGACCTCTTTATCGGTCAGGGTCGCCAGAGAAGTATCAAAGTTGTCTGCCGTGTAGTGGATCACCAGCACTTTTATTCGCGGATAGGCCGCCTGCGCCGGATGGCGGGTGTCCAGCTGGTATCCATCGCGATCGATAATCCCTTTTTCGCCGGCACAGCCGCTTAGCAGTAACGCCAGCAGCGCGATCAGCGCAATCCGTGTCATTCTTTCATCCTTGCCCGGCAGCCTCTCCGGGTTAATAAGACCATCGATTTCGTCCTTTATTTTTCGCCTGGTACAGCGCGCTGTCCGCCCGGGCGATCAGCGTCTCCATCGGAACCGTGCCGTCGGAAGCGACGACCCCCATACTGACGGTCACCACCGAGGCCACCGCCGAAGCCTCATGGGGGATCGCCGCCTCGCTAATTTTCTGCTGAATGCGCTCGGCAATGGAGGTGGCTCGCGCTAAGGAAACCCCGGGCAGCGCGATGACAAACTCTTCGCCGCCGTAGCGGGCGACCAGATCGCCCTCGGCCCGTACCGCCATTTTAAGCACTTGGGCGACAGTCGATAAGCAATCGTCGCCAGCCTGGTGGCCATAGTGGTCGTTGTAACGCTTAAAGTAATCGACGTCGATCATCATCAGCGCCAACGGCGTTTTTTGCTGCCAAATCTCCGCCAGATAGGCATTCAGCGCCCGGCGATTCGCGGTCCCGGTTAATGCATCCTGGTTGGCAATGCTTTCCAGCCGCTGAATAAGCCGCATATTTTCCTGATGCGTATTCCAGGCCTCATCATACCAGCGCTTAAGAATACGCCTGCCATAGAGTAAAATCGCCGTAAAAATGCCCCACAGGATCAAAAAGCGGACCTCAGTGTGAGGGTGGATCTGTAGTCCCGCCAGCAGGGCGGTTCCCCATAGCGGAAGCAAAAAAGCGATAATGCCGGGCCAATGGTGATACAGCGCGGCGAGGCCGGTGGTCATTAATATCACCAGCAGCGGCCAGGCGAAGGGCAGTGTCCAGAAAAAGATAAAACAGTAATTACTCAGGGACCAGCACAGGCTGAGTGCCAGCTGCAGGCCGGTGATGATACTCAACGTATAGCGCCCCTGCGCCAGGCGCGGCGTGACGGCAATAATGGCTAAAATTACCGAAATAATAATAACCGCGATCAGCGCGACTTCGACATAAGGAATAACCGCCTGGTGCGTTAACAGCTTCTTATCAAAATGCGTAAAGATAAAATTGCGGAAGAAAACCATTAACGCAAAAGCGATATTGACAAAGGCCAGCCAGGGCATACTCATGGATAGCGCATGGCGCTGGACATTATCTCTGGTGGCCCACAGCTCGGTTCGCAGCTGGCGGACGCCCTCTTGCTTATTTGTTAACATCTTATCTCCCTGGTGACCTGCATGACCATGGGCGCAGACCCTGCTTTGCTTTATGATAAACCATGTTTCCGGGAATGTCTGTCAACGCTTCCCCCCTTTCTGCCCCGGCGCCTTAAGCTGATTTTCTGCTAACGTCAGATGAAAAGGGTCTGGTCCTCTCCCTATGTGTATCCGGCAAAAAAAAGCAAGCATTATCAATACGAAATACGTCATCTTTTCTTTAAAAAAGAGTTAACTAACCGTCATAAAATTGCAGTATTCCACTTGAAAAAAAAACGGTGTTAGTACAATCTGAAACCGCTCATTGGTGAGATAAAACAAGAGCATGATGATAGCAAGATAAACAATGGAGTCTAAAAATATGAAATATGCAGCTTTAGTGGCAGGTGCAGCATTGTTTTTAACGGCGAACGCCTTCTCTGCAGAAATTTTAACGAAAGAAGCCTTCGATAAGGTCCATACGCAATATACTAAAATCGGTACCATTTCTTCTACCGGTCAGACTGCACCCAGCGATGCCCGTGAAGAACTGATTAAAAAGGCCGATGAGAAAGGCGCAGACGTTATCGTGCTCTCTTCCGGTAATACCGATAAAAAACTGCACATCTCCGCTAACATCTATAAGAAGAAGTAATTAATCTTATATTTCAAGAAACATTATCATATTGCCCGGGTAATGTTTCTTGTTTGACCAAAAAGTCTGTTTATTTTTAAACGGCCCCCAGATTTTCCTGCCTTAATATCATACAGCGATCTCCCCTGTCGATGTCCTGCCCTAAGGCCGTAGTCACATCAAGGTCTTAGCTCTTTGCGTCAAGTACAATCCGTACGCTATACGCTATGCTTTAACGGAAACTGAAAACGTAGTTCGCTTATAAGGAAATCATCATGCGCTACAAACTTCTTGCAGCACTTCTCCCTTGCGCGCTGGCGCTCAGCGCCTGTACGACCGTCACCCCGGCCTATAAAGATAATGGCACCCGCAGCGGCCCCTGTGTCGAAGGCGGCCCTGACGACGTAGCGCAAAAATTCTACGACACCCAGCTCCAGAACCGTACGCAGGATCCGGCGGCGCTGCGCCCCTATCTCAGCGACGGCCTGGCGAAGCTACTCAATGACGCCCGTCAGGATCCGGCCAACAGCAAACTGCTGCAGGCTAACCTGTTCTCCAGCAGCAGCACCCCGGCGGACAGCGCCGTCGTCGCCAGCGCCTCAACCATCCCTAATCGCGATGCGCGCAACATTCCGCTGCGCGTGGAGCTGAAGCAGGGAACCCAGAGCTGGAAAGACGAAGTGCTGATGATCCAGGAAGGCCAGTGCTGGGCCGTCGATGACGTTCGCTATCTCGGCAACAACAGCCACGCGCCGGCCGGGACGTTGCGACAGAGTCTGGAGAAACGTTAGTTCCGGAGTTGAAGCGACGTCGCTGAAACGATAACCCCGGTAAAATGTCGGTATTCGCCCCGAGAATGCCGACATTTACTCCCCCCTCACCCACCAGGCAATATTTTGTGCTAACTTTAAAGCTAAACGTGGTTTAGATTTAACTTTTAACGCATAAATATTGCATAACTATTCTGCCAAAGGTAGTATTTGCGGCCTCAATAGCTATTCGTATCAGACTGCCCAGATGAGTATTAAACTAAACGGCATTAATTGCTTCTACGGCGCGCACCAGGCGCTGTTCGACATCACGCTGGATTGCCCGCAGGGGGAAACGCTCGTGCTGCTCGGCCCCAGCGGTGCCGGGAAGAGCTCGCTGCTGCGCGTACTCAACCTGCTGGAGATGCCGCGTTCCGGTTCATTAACCATCGCCGGTAACCATTTCGACTTCACCAGAGCGCCGTCCGATAAAGCGATTCGCGAACTGCGGCAGAACGTCGGCATGGTCTTTCAGCAGTACAACCTGTGGCCGCACCTGACGGTACAGCAGAACCTGATCGAGGCCCCCTGTCGCGTACTGGGGTTAAGCAAGGATCAGGCGCTGGCTCGCGCAGAGAAGCTGCTGGAGCGCCTGCGTCTGAAGCCCTACAGCGATCGTTACCCGCTGCATTTATCCGGCGGTCAGCAGCAGCGTGTGGCAATCGCCCGCGCGCTGATGATGGAGCCGCAGGTTCTGCTGTTCGATGAGCCTACCGCGGCGCTCGACCCGGAAATCACCGCCCAGATCGTTAGTATCATCCGCGAGCTGGCTGAAACCGGCATCACCCAGGTTATCGTCACCCATGAAGTTGAAGTGGCGCGCAAGACGGCCAGCCGGGTGGTGTATATGGAAAATGGCCATATCGTCGAGCAAGGGGATGCCTCCTGCTTCACGCATCCGCAAACTGACGCGTTTAAAAACTATCTTTCACACTGATGTTTTTCGGGGAAATGACGATGAAAAAAGTACTGATTGCCGCCCTGCTCGCAGGCATGAGCCTCTCCGCTTCCGCCGCGCAAACCATTCGTTTCGCCACCGAGGCCTCCTACCCTCCGTTTGAGCTGGTGGATGCCAACAACCAGATCGTCGGTTTCGATGTGGATCTGGCTAACGCGCTGTGTAAAGAGATCGACGCCACCTGTACCTTTACCAACCAGGCCTTTGACAGCCTGATCCCGGGCCTGAAATTCCGCCGTTTCGACGCGGTCATGGCCGGGATGGACATCACGCCTGAGCGTGAAAAGCAGGTCCTGTTCTCCACCCCGTATTATGACAACTCGGCGCTGTTCGTCGGTCAGCAGGGCAAGTTCACCAGCATTGACCAGCTGAAGGGCAAAAAAGTGGGCGTACAGAACGGCACCACCCACCAGAAATTTATCACGGATAAACATCCGGAAATCACCACCGTGCCTTACGACAGCTACCAGAATGCGAAGCTGGATCTGCAGAACGGTCGTATTGACGCGGTCTTCGGTGATACCGCTGTGGTCACCGAATGGCTGAAGAGCAATCCGAAGCTGGCGGCCGTGGGCGATAAAGTGACCGACAAAGCCTATTTCGGCACCGGGCTGGGCATTGCCGTGCGTCAGGGCAACACCGACCTGCAGCAGAAATTTAACGCTGCGCTGGAAAAAGTGAAGAAAGACGGCACTTACCAGACCATCTATAACAAATGGTTCCAGAAGTAAGACTGAATGAACGAAATTTTTCCATTAGCAAGCGCCGCCGGGATGACCGTCGGCCTTGCCGTTTGCGCGCTCGCCATCGGCCTCGTCCTGGCGATGCTCTTCGCGGTACTGGAGTCAGTGAAATGGCGCCCGGTAGCCTGGCTTGCAACCGGCATTGTGACCATTCTGCGCGGCCTACCGGAAATTCTGGTGGTGCTGTTTATCTATTTCGGCTCGTCCCAGCTGCTGCTGACGCTCTCTGACGGTTTCACCATCCCGCTCGGGTTCACGCAGATCCCGGTGCAGATGCAGATTGAGAACTTTGACGTCAGTCCGTTCCTCTGCGGGGCGATCGCCCTGTCGCTGCTGTATGCCGCCTACGCCTCGCAAACGCTGCGCGGCGCGCTGAAAGCCGTTCCGCAGGGTCAGTGGGAGTCCGGCCAGGCGCTGGGGCTGTCGAAAGCGGCCATTTTCTTCCGCCTGGTGATGCCGCAGATGTGGCGCCATGCCCTGCCCGGTCTCGGCAACCAGTGGCTGGTGCTGCTGAAGGACACCGCGCTGGTGAGCCTGATCAGCGTCAACGATCTGATGCTGCAGACCAAAAGCATCGCCACCCGCACTCAGGAGCCCTTTAACTGGTATATCATTGCCGCAGCAATCTATCTCGTCATCACCCTGTTGAGTCAATACATCCTTAAGCGGATTGACCAGCGTGCGACGCGCTTCGAACGGAGACCAGGCTGATGCTCGACTACTTACCCGAACTGCTGAAAGGCCTGCATACCAGCCTGACGCTGACCGTGGCGTCGATTATCGTGGCGCTGATCCTGTCGCTGATCTTTACCATTATCCTGACGCTGAAGACGCCGGGGCTAGTGTGGATAGTGCGCGGCTACATCACCCTGTTTACCGGTACGCCGCTGCTGGTGCAGATCTTCCTGATCTACTATGGCCCCGGGCAGTTTCCTTCGCTGCAGGAATATCCATGGCTGTGGCATCTTATCTCCGAGCCGTGGCTGTGCGCCCTGATCGCCCTGTCGCTTAACAGCGCCGCCTATACCACCCAGCTGTTTTATGGCGCCATCCGGGCGATCCCCGACGGGCAATGGCAGTCGTGCAGCGCGCTGGGGATGAGTAAAAAGGATACCCTGGCGATCCTGCTGCCGTACGCCTTTAAACGCGCGCTGTCGTCCTACTCCAACGAAGTGGTGCTGGTATTCAAAAGTACTTCTCTGGCCTACACCATCACCCTGATGGAAGTGATGGGTCACGGCCAGCTGCTGTACGGAAGGACCTACGACGTGATGGTGTTCGGCGCCGCCGGGATTATTTATCTCATCGTCAACGGGTTGCTGACCCTGTTGATGCGCCTGGTGGAGCGCAAAGCGCTAGCTTTCGAACGGCGTAACTAGCGCCTGGCGTATTTGCATAATAAGCGAACAACAAGACGGACAAGTCAAACACCTGTCCGTCTTTTTTTCTATCAATTAAAATATTTAATCATTTTTATTGCATACAAATTCATTTAATGGCATTGTCACCCTATGCCGCAGACACGGCGAATAATCATAAGATTGACAGACGGGAGTTCCACGATGAAAAAGTTAGTTCTGGCTGCACTGCTCACCACGTTCACCTTCGGCGCCGCCGCCGCGGAGAAAATCAGCTTCGGCGTGTCCGCGACCTATCCGCCGTTTGAATCGATGGACGCGAATAACCAGATTGTCGGCTTTGATATCGATCTGGCCCATGCGCTGTGCAAACAAATGCAGGCAGAATGCACCTTTACCAACCACGCGTTTGACAGCCTGATCCCGGCGCTGAAGTTTAAGAAGTATGACGCGGTGATTTCCGGAATGGATATTACGCCGGAACGCAGCAAGCAGGTGGCCTTCACCGACCCGTACTACGCCAACTCCGCGCTGGTGATCGCCAAAAAAGACGCGTTCCACTCGTTCGATGATTTGAAAGGCAAACGGATCGGCATGGAAAACGGCACCACCCACCAGAAATATCTGCAGGATAAACATCCTGAGGTGAAGACCGTCGCCTATGACAGCTACCAGAACGCGATTATCGACCTGAAAAATGGCCGTATCGACGGCGTGTTCGGCGACACGGCGGTGGTCAACGAGTGGCTGAAAACCAACCCGCAGCTGGGGGCAGCCACGCCGAAAGTAACCGATCCGCAATACTTTGGCACCGGCCTTGGGATTGCCGTGCGCCCGGATAACAAGGCGCTGCTGGAGAAACTGAACGCCGCGCTGAAGGCGATTAAAGCCGACGGTACCTACCAGAAAATCAGCAACCAGTGGTTCCCGGAGTAACTTTTTTGCCGGGTGGCGCTGCGCTTACCCGGCCTTCTCCGTCCCCGTAGCCGGGTAAGGCGTAGCCGCCATCCGGCAATTTCTCAAAGTGGCACGAAGAACCTGAATCGCGCCCCGCTTACCGACTCCACCAGCCGGATCCCGCCCCCGTGCAGCTCCAGCATCCGTTTCACAATCAGCAGTCCTAACCCACCGCGATCCTCCCGCGACGCCTGGGTAGACAACGCCGACGGCCGCTGGAACAGATCATCGCGCAGCGCGGCATCGACGCCCGTTCCGTTGTCTGCCACTTCGACCTGGAGCTGTTGATTCTCCTGCCAGACCGCCAGACGGATCTCCCCGCCGACGGGAGTATGCCGCATCGCGTTATCGAGCAGGTTGGTCACCACCCTCTCAATCATCGACACATCGGCGTTGATCAGCGGCAACGGCCCCGGCACATCAATTTGCAGGTTCACCTCGCGCGTGCGGGCGGTGAGTTCAAACTTCTGCGCCACGTCGGAAATCAGCTCCGCCATCGCGAAACGCTCGCGCTGCGGCTTAATGCTCCCGTGCTCCAGTCGCGCCAGCTCAAACAGCTGCTGTGAAAGATGGCGCACCTTGTTGCCCTGGCGCAGGGCGATGGTGAGATACTGCCTGCGCTCCTCGGCGGTCAGCCGTTCGTCCTTCAGGGTCAGCGTTTCCAGATACCCCAGCAGCGAAGTCAGCGGTGTGCGCAAATCGTGGGAAATATTGGCCACAAATTCGCGGCGCTGGCGGTCGCTGTCGGCCAGCCGATCCCACTGACCGGCTATCTGCCGGGCAAGGTCAATAAAGCGGTTCTCAAGGACCGCTACCTCGTTACCGGGCTGTGGCTCCGGCGTGCGGGCCGCCAGGGTTTTGATGGCGCTGATGCTGTCCCGATCGTTCGCCGCCACCTGGGCGGTGAGCTGGCGGACAGGCCGTGTAACCCAGAACCATGCCAGGCCTCCCGCCAGCAGACCAAACAGGGCCACCAGCAGCAGGGTCCACAGAACAATGCTCCACAGCGTTTTTTGCCAGGCGTCGGCCGCCAGCTGATTAAAGGTCTCCCCCTGCAAAATGATATACAGGTAGCCGCGCAGTTGGCCGTCGACGCGCAGCGGGGCGGCGCTGAAGACTTTTCGCCCGTCAAGGCTGCGGGGATCGTCGCCATACACCGGCGACGTACTGCCGGTGAGAAAAACCTGTACCGGCGCCATGTCGATCCGCTGGCGCTGGATATGGCCCGGCGGCGCCGCATCGGCCAGCAGGTCGCCATCCGGCGACAGCAGATAGAGCTCCACGCTGGGATTAAAGGTCATCAGGCGGTCAAACAGCGACTTCAGGGTTTGCCGGTTGACCTCGCCGTGGGCGTCCAGCAGCGGTTCGCGGGCCACAATTTGCTGAGCCAGCCCGGCGGAGAGGCGCTGCACCATGGCGTTGCCATACTGCGCGCTGCTGTGTAACTGAACGGCGCACACCGCCGCCGCGCACAGCATCAGCAGGGAGACCACCACCAGCGCCAGCCGCTGGCTGAGGCTCAGGCGGCGGATCACGGGGCGGCCTCCTGGGTCACCGGGGCGAACTTATAGCCTTTTCCCCAGACGGTCAGAATGATGTCCGGCTCGGCCGGGTCACGTTCGATTTTGCTGCGCAGGCGGTTGATATGGGTATTGACCGTGTGCTCATAGCCCTCATGCTGATATCCCCAGACCTGCTCCAGCAGCGCCAGCCGGGAAAACACCTCCCCGGGATGGCGGGCAAAGTAATACAGCAGCTCGAATTCGCGCGGGGTGAGGTCCACCATCTCGCCGCGCAGCCTCACTTCGCGGGACAGCGGATCGATGCTCAGACCATGGCAGGACAGGCGCCCGGCGTCCATCAGCAGATTCTGCCCCATCGCCTCCTGGCGACGAAACAGCGCTTTAACGCGGGCGATAAGTTCCAGTAACGAAAAGGGTTTCGCCAGATAGTCGTCGGCGCCCATCTCCAGGCCCAGCACACGGTGCATTTCGCTGGTGCGAGCGCTGATGATGATCACCGGCAGATAGCGGGTCATCTGGCGGATGCGCCGGCAGATCTCCAGGCCATCGACGCCGGGCAGCATCAAATCAAGGATCACCGCATCCCAGACCCGCGTTTCCAGTCGGGCGAGGGCCTGGCCGCCATCGGCCTCATGCACAATCTGATAGCCCTCATCCTGCAGATTGAGCCGCAGCAGCGTGGCTATATCCTCATCATCTTCCACCAGCAGAATGGTTTTGGCCATTAGATTCCCCCCACCAATAACAAAACATGCTGCGTCAAGCTTACCCGATTTCGGCGGCGCAAAGCCTTCACATTTTGTTTAAACTTCGCGGACCAGCAGGGTCAGCACTTCGTAGTGGGCGGTATGAGGGAACATATCAAACAGCTGGACCCGCTCGACGCGATAGCCGCTAAGACGGGCAATGTCGGTCGCCATGGTGCGGGCGTTACAGCTGGAATAGATAATGTAGGGCGGCGCCATGCGGCTCAAATAGTCGCACAGTTCAGCGCCAATGCCGCGTCGCGGCGGGTTGACCAGCACCAGCTGCGGGATATCCGCTTCATGCGTGGCGAACCGCGTGGAGTCCAGCGCCTGAAAATGCAGATTGCCGAGCCCCAGCTGCGCGGCAGACTGCCTGGCGCAGGCGATCGCTTCCGGGGCTATCTCTATCCCGGTCAGGCGCATCGCCGGCGTCACGCAGTGCAGGCCAAAACCGCCGACGCCGCAAAACAGATCCCACATATGCTGGACCGGCAGCGCGCGCACCCAGTCGCGGGCGGTGGCGTACAGCCGGCTGGCTACCGTCGGGTTAGTCTGAAAGAAGCTTTGCGGACGGATCCACAGCGGCACCTCATTAAAGACCTCGCCCAGCGCCTGCTGTTCGGTGAAGAAGATCTCCTGCTCGCCTTCCATGATTGCCATATGCACCGGCTGGATATTCGCCGTGATCACCTTGAGCTGCGGGAGCTGTGCCTGCAGCCAGGGCAGCGCGGCGCGCAGCTGGGCCACCTTGGCCTCTGAGCGCAGCACAAAGCGCAGCATCATCTCCCCCTGCTGGCTGGCGGTCAGCAGCAGATATTTCAGCTCCCCGCGCTTGCGCGCGACGTTGTAGGGAGTTAACCCGGCGCGGGCGATAAAGGGCTTCAGGCCGGCAAACACCGGCGCAAACTCGGCGGGATAGAGCGGGCAGTCGGTGAGGTCCACCGGGGTGCCATCGCGGTGCAGCATCCCCAGCAACGGACGCTCCACGCTGCCGCTGACCACCATTTTGGCCTTGTTACGGAAAGCCGCCTCCGGCCCGCTGACCGGCTCGCCCCAGTCGGCGACGGGGATTGCCGCCAGCAGCGTGCGCAGGTCGGCCATTTTATCGGCGAGCTGTTGCGGAACCGACCGTTCCAGCCATTGACAGGAACGGCAGCGGCCGGCGTCGTAGAGTGCGCAATGCATAATTGACCTTCAAAATTCCAGGGGCGGGGATTGTATCACCGTTATTGCAGGCGGAAAAACCGACGGCAGGTCGCTGGCACAAACAGCAGCGTCAGGACCAGCAGATCCGGCAGTTTTTGCATCACCAGCGAGTGGAAGATCTCCCGTTTGGATTCGCCGGGAATACTGAACAGCTCCGGATACCCGTAGCCCAGCGACGCCGCCCACAGGTAGCCGGCGGCTATCATCTGCGTCAGCAGATAAACCCAGCGCGCCCAGTTGCGCCCTTTCACCAGCGAGAAGGCGCACCAGATTTCGATAAACACCAGCGCCAGGCTGCCGAGGAAGACCAGCGTCAGGTTCCAGGTCTGGACGCTACGGTGTATGAATTCGTTCAGCCCCTGCAGGCCCAACAAATTGAGGATCATCAGCAGATCCAGACCGCGAATCAAAATAATCGCAAAGGCCGCCACCTGCACCAGCGCAGGGACGTTAAGGCGGGCATGCGATGAGCGAGTTTTCGTAAACAATCCCAACGTAATGTCTTCCATGAAAACGGCGCCACAGAGTGGCGCCGACCGGAGGCTGCTGTACCGATTTTAGGTGGTTCAGCCTTGTCTTGCACGCTGGATATCGCGCACTCGCTGCTTTTCTGCGCGGGCCATCAAATACCAGGCGATAAAACCAACAACGCCGACCACGCCGAGGATGAGCGTCGCCAGGGCGTTAATCTCCGGGTTGACCCCCATGCGCACGCTGGAGAAGACCAGCATCGGCAAGGTCGTGGCCCCGGGACCGGAGACAAAGCTGGCGATCACCAGGTCATCCAGCGACAGCGTGAAGGCCAGCAGCCAGCCGGAGATCACCGCTGGCATAATCATCGGCAGCGTGATGACGAAGAAGACCTTCAGCGGCGCGGCGCCCAGATCCATCGCCGCCTCTTCGATCGAGTGGTCCAGCTCACGCAGGCGCGAGGAGATCACCACCGCCACGTAGGCGGTACAGAAGGTGACGTGCGCCAGCCAGATGGTCAGCATCCCGCGATCCGACGGCCAGCCTATGGCATGTCCCAGCGCCACGAACAGCAGCAGCAGCGAGAGCCCGGTGATCACGTCCGGCATGACCAGCGGCGCGGTGATCATAAACGCGAAGCCGTTGGAGCCGCGAAAACGTCCAAAGCGCACCATCACCACCGCGGCGATGGTGCCAAGGATCGCCGCCGCCGTCGCCGCGCAGGCGGCGATAGTCAGGCTGAGCCCCACCGCGCTCATCATCGCGTCATCGTGGAACAGCTCGCTATACCAGCGCGTTGACCACCCGGCCCAGACCGTCACCAGCTTTGAGCTATTGAAGGAGTAGATCACCAGCATCAGCATCGGGGCATAGAGGAAAGTGAACCCGAGCACGAGGATCAGAATGCGCCACGGCGAGCGTACTACCGGCAAGTCGTTCATCCCTGCTCTCCCATCTGTTTTTGCTGGTGCTTATGGAACCACATGATCGGCACGATCAGCAGCAGCAGCATGACAATCGCCACCGCCGAAGCCACCGGCCAGTCACGATTGTTAAAGAACTCCTGCCACAGCACGCGGCCAATCATAATGCTGTCCGGCCCGCCCAGCAGCTCCGGGATCACGAACTCCCCCACCGCCGGGATAAACACCAGCATGGAGCCAGCGATAATCCCCCCTTTGGTGAGCGGAACGATCACCTGAAAGAAGGTCTTCAGCGGCCGGGCGCCGAGATCCAGCGAGGCCTCCACCAGCGAATAGTCGATGCGGGTCAGCGCGGTGTAGATAGGCAGCACCATAAACGGCAGATAGGCATAGACGATACCGATATATACCGCCAGGTTGGTGTGCAGGATCTCCAGCGGCTGATCGATAACCCCTAGCCACAGCAGGAAGTTATTCAACACCCCGTTGCTTTTCAGCAGTCCCATCCAGGCATAGACGCGGATCAAAAACGACGTCCACGACGGGAGGATCACCAGCAACAGCAGAATATTGCGCGTCGACGGCTTGCTGTGCGCCACCGCCCAGGCCAGCGGATAGCCCAGCAGCAGGCAGCAGAGCGTCGAGATGCCCGCCACCTGCAGCGACTGCAGATAAGCCTCAAAATAGAGCGGATCGTCGGTCAGCTGCAGGAAGTTGGCAAAGTTAAGGGTCAGCGTCAGCTGACCATCCGCCCACTCCATCAGATCGGTGTAGGGAGGGATCGCCCGCGCCATCTCGGCAAGACTTATCTTGAACACGATCAGGAACGGCAGCATAAACAACAGGATCAGCCACAGATAGGGCAGCGCGATCACCAGCTTGCGGCCATGCGCCATCTGCAGGCGCGCCGCCCACAGCGCGAAGCCGCCCGGTTTTTTCGCCCCTGACGGGGATTCAACGGTACTCATCGCCCTCTCCTTACACCGTCAGTACAACGCAGCTGTCCGCATCCCAGCATAAACGCACCTCGTCACCCCAGGTGGGCGTCCCTTTCCGATGGCGGTGCTCATTCTGCAGCTGGGCGCTGATCATCTGCCCGCTTTGCAGGCGCACATGGTAGATGGAGAGATCCCCCAGATAGGCGATATGAATCACCTCGCCGACGGCAAAATTGTAGCCATCTGCCGGCGGCTCATCGCACAGCATGATCTTCTCCGGACGCAGCGCCACCCACACCGGCACGTTGTCCACCACCGAGGCGTCGGGGTCGACCTTCAGCGGATGCACCAGTCCCGGCGAGCGCAGCACCAGGCCATCTTCCAGACGCTCTTTCACCAGCCCTTCAAAGACGTTCACCGAGCCGATGAACTCGGCGCTGTAGCGGGTGGTCGGGTGCTCGTAAATCTCTTCCGGTTCGCCAATCTGCACAAACTTGCCGCGGTTCATGATGGCGATACGGCCCGCCATGGTCATGGCCTCTTCCTGATCGTGAGTCACCATCACGCAGGTCACGCCAACGCGCTCAAGAATATCCACCACCTCCAGCTGCATGCGATCGCGCAGCTTTTTATCCAGCGCCCCCATCGGCTCGTCGAGCAGCAGCAGCTTAGGTCGTTTCGCCAGGCTGCGCGCCAACGCGACGCGCTGGCGTTGACCGCCAGAGAGCTGGTGCGGCTTACGTTTAGCGAACTCCTGCATGTGCACCAGAGCCAGCATCTCCTGCACCCGGGCGGTGATTTCCGCCTTAGGCAGACGATCCTGCTTCAGACCGAAAGCGATATTCTGCTCAACGGTCATATGGGGAAACAGGGCGTAGGACTGGAACATCATATTGATAGGCCGCTGATAGGGCGGTACGCGCGCCAGATCCACGCCGTCGAGCATAATCTGTCCGGCGGTCGGTTGCTCAAAGCCCGCCAGCATGCGCAGCAGGGTCGATTTCCCGCAGCCTGATGCGCCCAGCAGAGCAAAAATTTCGCCTTTATAAATAGTGAGACTGACATCGTCGACAGCGTGCTGGCCATCAAACGACTTGGTTAAGTTACGGATTTCCAGCAGCGGGGTCAGCGCTTTGGGGGCTTTCGCCTGTGGGCGGGGCATTACGTCGTTCAATCGGGTGCTCTCCGGCAAAAAAACGATCACCATATGGTCCGGTGCCATACTTCGTGCTTAACAGTGCAGGTGCACCATCCTGGTGCTTCTGCTCGCCGGGCGCGCTGCCATTTCCCGGCGAGTGCCGTTCTGATACGGCCCGCTTACCGGGCCGTCAGAGTTTATTTACCGCTCTTCACTTTGGTCCACGCGCGGGTGCGCACGCGGTCGATCTTCGGATCCTGCACCTTCAGCGTGAACAGTTTGGCGAACACATCCGCTGGCGGATAAATCGCCGGGTTGTTACGGATAGTCTCGCTGACCAGCGGCGTGGAGGCCTTGTTGCCGTTGGCGTAGAACACCTGGTCGCTGATTTTGGCGATCACATCCGGGCGCATCAGATAGTTAAGGAACTGATAGGCCTCATCTTTATTCTTAGCGTCGGCCGGCATCGCAAAGACGTCAAAGAACGCCAGGGCGCCTTCCTTCGGAATAAAGTAGGAGACGTTGACGCCGTTCTTCGCCTCTTTCGCGCGGTTCGCCGCCTGCCAGACGTCCCCTGCCCAGCCGATCGCCACGCAGATGTCGCCATTGGCGAGGTCGTTAATATATTGCGAAGAGTGGAAGTAGCGGATGTTCGGCCGCAGCTTCAGCAGCAGATCGGTGGCCGGACCGGTGTAATCATTCGCTTTGCTGCTGTTCGGATCCTTGCCAAGGTAGTTCAGCACGGTGGCGAAAATCTCTTCCGGCGCGTCGAGGAAGGAGACGCCGCAGCTTTTCAGTTTTTCAAGGTTCTCCGGCTTCAGCACCAGATCCCAGCTGTCCACCGGCGCATCTTTGCCGAGGACGGCTTTCACCTTATCCACGTTGTAGCCAATGCCCGTCGTCGCCCACAGGTAAGGCATGGCGTATTTATTATCCGGGTCATGCTTGGCGACCAGCTTCAGCACTTCGGGGTCGAGATTCTTCCAGTTCGGCAGCTTGCTCTTATCCAGCGGCTGGAACACGCCCGCCGCCAGCTGGCGCTCAAGGAAGCTGGCCGATGGCACCACCAGATCGAAACCGGTGCTGCCGGCCATTAATTTACCTTCCAGCACTTCATTGGAATCAAAAACGTCATACACGACTTTAATCCCGGTCTCTTTTTCGAAATTGGCCACGGTGTCCGGCGCAATATAATCAGACCAGTTATAGACATGCAGGGTTTTTTGTTCGGCGGCGAGCGAACCGGCAGAGACGGCCATCAGCGCACCCGTAACCAGACCTGTTAACCATTTTTTACCAAAGGCGGTCATATCTCTTTTCCTTCTCAACGCCCGTTAACTTACGGGCTCAAATATACGCATTTCTACGCATGCAAAAATCATGCATATTTTTTCATTGCCTGAGAAAAGGAGAGCGGATCTCTCCCGGAGTGGTTGCTCGCAACTGGAAGCATCGCCAGAATAACTGTAGCCAGAATAAGAGGCTATAGCCCAGGTAAAAAAACGCCTTTTATCAAATTTTTATGCAATAACGGTCTACGTGATAAGCCAAAACGGCCTGAATGGCGGTGAATAATGCTTTAAAGAAAGGTTAAATGCAGAATAAAAGCGGGTAATACGCAGCCGCTGCGGTAGTGGCTGCGCTAATTTTAGGCAGGTTTAGTGAAGAAAATGGTATTGCACGTTTTCTGCGGCCGGCTCTTCTTCTTCGCCTTTGTACAGCAGCTGATTGGCGCCGGCTTCGAGGATCACCATCGAGATCTGCTCCTCGCTTTGGCGGAAGAACCAGGCGAACTGCTCCATCGTCACCCCGGGGCCGATAGACAGCGACTGGCAGACCACCAGCTTGGGCAAATTATCGTCCTGAATGTCGATAAACGCCTTCACGGTTAACGAACTGGCGTTGATGGCCGAGAGATCCGCCGACAGCGCCAGTAAAGCAGACGGCTTCACCTCCGCGAGGGCGGAAAAGAGCACCACGTTATCCACCAGGTCAATTTTGGCATCAAAAATACCGTCGAAATTCTGCATATGCGGCAGGTGCAATGCCTGACAGGAATCGCACTCAAAAAAGCTGATGCCGATCTCATCCAGCCAGCGACGTAGCGTATCCAGACCTGGAACGACCAGTGAATCCATAGTGCCTGTGACCTCTTACAGTGGAAAAACGACGCCATAGCTTACGCAAAAAAAGCGCCGCATACCATGACAGTCTTGCATCCGGCGGTTAGCCGCCTATTTTCAAACAGAATTCCGGTGTCGCCTGGCGCTCGATCCAGGCGATCATCCTGCTGGCGATGTCCACGCCGGAGGTGGTTTCCACTCCTTCCAGTCCGGGCGAGGCATTCACCTCCATCACCAGCGGCCCGCGGGTGGCGCGTAAAATATCGACACCGGCGACGTCCAGGCCCAGGGTTTGCGTCGCCTTGATGGCAATGGCGCGCTCCTCATCGCTAATCTGCGCCACCGTAGCCATGCCGCCACGGTGCAGGTTAGAGCGAAAATCGCCCTCTTTCGCCCGCCGTTCGATCGCCGCCACCACCTCATTGCCGACCACCAGGCAGCGAATATCGCAGCCTTTCGCCTCGGCAATATACTCCTGCACCAGGATGTGGGCGTTCAGCCCGCGAAAGGCGTCGATCACGCTCTCCGCCGCCTGGCGGGTCTCCGCCAGCACCACGCCGATCCCCTGGGTACCCTCCACCAGCTTCACCACCAGCGGCGCGCCGCCGACCATGGCGATCAGATCGCTGGTGTCATCGGGGGAGTGAGCGATGCCGGTCAGCGGCAGATCGATGCCCTGGCGCGCCAGCAGCTGCAGCGAGCGCAGCTTATCGCGAGCGCGGGTGATGGCGACCGATTCGTTCAGCGGATAGCTTCCCAGGAGCTCAAACTGACGCAGGGCCGCGGTGCCATAGTAGGTGATCGCCGAGCCAATGCGCGGGATCACCGCATCAAAGTGCGGCAGCTGGCGCCCTTTATAGTGGATCGAAGAGGCCACCGGGCTGACGTTCATATAACAGGAAAGCGGATCGAGGATCTCGACCTGATGCCCGCGCTGTTGCGCCGCTTCGCGCAGGCGTCGACATGAATAAAGCGTTCCATCCCGGGATAATATGGCAATTTTCATCCTGCACCTCGGCAAAAAGACCCGCACTGGCGGGCCTCAGCTATCGAACACACTTCCACCTTTCCTGCCGCCAGCGGCGGATACCGCCTGGCCGGAGCTGCAGTGTACACGTAATCAGCGCGTTGCCCACCCCTGCTTATGCAGATAGTCGAGAATAAACGGACGACTCTCTTTCACGATAGTGCGACGGATATGATCGCTCCAGGTATCGCGGCGGGCGTTGCTGCCGCGCGACAGATAATAGTGCGCCAGCTGTTCGTCATACTCCGCCAGCAGCGCGTTATCCAGCGGCTGATAGCGGTTCTCATGCACCAGCATGGCGGCCGGCATCCGCGGCTTGATGTCTGGGTTATCCGCCGGCCAGCCAAGGCAAAGACCGAACAGCGGCAGGACGTGCTGCGGCAGCGCCAGCAGCTCGGTCACCGCCTCGATGCTGTTGCGCAACCCGCCGATATAGACGCCACCCAGCCCGAGGGACTCGGCGGCGGACAGCGCGTTTTGCGCCAGCAGCGCCGTATCGACAACGCCGATCAGCAGCTGTTCCGCCAGCCCCAGCTCCGCCTGCGGGCAGATCTGCAGGTGGCGGTTAAAGTCGGCGCAGAAGACCCAAAACTCCGCCGCCTGGGCGACGTGCTGCTGGCCGCCGGTCAGCGGGACCAGACGTTCACGCAGGGCCGGGTCGGTAATACGGATGATGGAGGTGCACTGTAAAAAACTCGAGGTAGATGCCGCTTGCGCGCTGGCGATAATCGCCGCGCGCTGTTCGTCGCTCACGGGCGCATCGGTGAAGTGGCGGATAGAACGGTGGCTGCGCAGCAGCTCAATGGTCGGCGTCATTTCGTTTTTCTCTGTCAGACAAGGATTCAGGCTCAGGAGAGTGGGTTAACTGCGGGGCCACGATCTGCGCCATCCGCCACATCACGACGATGGCGGCGGGGATCATCAGCACGATCCCGGCAAAGAGCATCACCAGCGCCGCGGTCGGGCTGGCAATGGGCGCAGGCAGCTGGACATACTGGTTAAGCGAGAGCCAGGCGAGGGTTAACAGCCCCATCCCGAGGATCTCAACCAGCAGTATGCTTTTTGGCAACGGGGCAAATTTTCGCATCACGCCTCTCCGGTTGATAAACGCGGCGCGCCAGCCAATGCCACCGCGCCGCCGGGTCAGTATACGGGTTTTGATAGTACGACATTTATCAAACATAGCCGTAAACCATCGAAGCAAAAGGCAGAACCTTCTTTCCCTCACCGGCCAATGCAGGCATCATAAGCGCCATTCGCCATCCGGCTGAGGTTTAAGGAGAGAAGCAATGTTTACCGTTATTTTTGGTCGTCCAGGCTGCCCTTACTGCGTTCGCGCCAAAGAGCTGGCAGAAAAACTGACCAACGAGCGTGATGACTTTAACTACCGTTACGTGGATATTCACGCCGAAGGCATCAGCAAAGCTGATCTGGAAAAAACCGTCGGCAAACCGGTTGAGACCGTACCGCAGATTTTCGTCGACCAGAAACACATCGGCGGTTGCACCGATTTCGAAGCCTGGGCGAAAGAGAACCTTGGCCTGTTTGCCTGAGTAAATTTATTTACTCGATGAATGACTGCGCCAGGTATCAAGCCAGGCGCAGATAAACAAAAAGCACAACGCCCCGAGCGCACACCAGAACACCGCGCTCAGTACCCACGCCATCTCCTGCCAGAACGTCCGGTGCGTGACGAAAAACAGCCGCATCGTCACCATACAGACCGGCGCCGCCAGTATCGCGCCGAGCAAAGGACGCAGCACCCGCCGTCCGGGAGAGAGACAGCTCGCCGCCGCCCCTGGCAGCAAAAAGAAGAGCAGGCCCAGCTCCGGGTTGCCGCTGGCGCGAAAGGCCCCTTTCATATGTAACAACAACGATAAGCACACCACAATGAACAGAACGAAGCCACAGATAATGCCGGCCCAACTACGCTCAGATTTCACCGTATCCTCCTGATGTTGCCTCTAACTCACGTCCACGTCGCCCAGTCAGATAAAGCATTTCGGCAATCCATGCCAATAACTCCCCTACCAGCCTAAAAACGATTGTCACTAGCCGCCGCATCCAGGAAGGATTAAACTAGCGGGTATATTTTTGCTGGTTATAACAGGGTGCCAGAATAGGTTCGCGACAACGCGAACGCCTGAGCAACCTTAGACCAAATAACCATTTCCTTCAACAACTTACTAGTAAACGAGAAGTTGGCTTTCGTGAATATAAACGTCGCAGATTTGTTAAACGGGAATTACATCCTGTTATTATTCGTTGTACTTGCATTAGGACTATGCCTGGGAAAACTGCGTCTCGGCTCAGTACAACTTGGTAATTCCATTGGCGTTTTAGTCGTTTCTCTATTATTAGGTCAGCAGCATTTCGCGATTAACACCGATGCCCTTAATCTCGGCTTTATGTTGTTTATTTTTTGCGTCGGCGTGGAAGCCGGTCCTAACTTTTTTTCGATTTTTTTCCGCGACGGGAAAAACTATCTGATGCTGGCCCTGGTGATGGTCGGCAGCGCGATGCTGATCGCCATGGTGCTGGGTAAAGTGTTCGGCTGGGATATCGGGCTCACCGCCGGTATGCTGGCGGGGGCGATGACCTCCACCCCGGTGCTGGTGGGCGCGGGGGACACCCTGCGCCATTTCGGCCTGCCCAGCGATCAGCTGGCGCAGTCGCTTGACCACCTGAGCCTCGGCTATGCCCTGACCTACCTGGTTGGTCTGGTGAGCCTGATCGTCGGCGCCCGCTATATGCCCAAGCTGCAGCATCAGGATCTGCAGACCAGCGCCCAGCAAATCGCCCGCGAGCGCGGCCTCGATACCGATTCCAAACGTAAAGTCTACCTGCCGGTGATCCGCGCCTATCGCGTCGGCCCGGAGCTGGTGGCATGGGCGGATGGCAAAAATCTGCGTGAGCTGGGCATTTATCGCCAGACCGGCTGCTATATCGAACGCATCCGTCGCAACGGCATTCTGGCCAACCCGGACGGCGACGCGGTGCTGCAGATGGGCGACGATATTGCGCTGGTGGGCTACCCGGACGCGCACGCCCGCCTCGACCCGAGCTTCCGCAACGGTAAAGAGGTGTTCGACCGCGACCTGCTCGACATGCGCATCGTCACCGAAGAGATTGTGGTCAAAAACCACAATGCCGTCGGCCGCCGCCTGGCGCAGCTCAAGCTTACCGATCACGGCTGCTTCCTGAACCGGGTCATTCGCAGCCAGATCGAGATGCCTATCGACGACAACGTGGTGCTGAACAAAGGCGACGTGCTGCAGGTCAGCGGCGACGCCCGCCGCGTGAAGACCGTAGCCGACCGCATCGGCTTTATCTCCATTCACAGCCAGGTGACCGACCTCCTCGCCTTCTGCGCCTTCTTTATCGTCGGCCTGATGATCGGCATGATCACCTTCCAGTTCAGCTCCTTCAGCTTCGGCATCGGCAACGCCGCCGGCCTGCTGTTCGCCGGCATCATGCTTGGCTTCCTGCGCGCCAACCACCCAACCTTTGGCTATATCCCGCAGGGGGCGCTGAACATGGTGAAAGAGTTTGGCCTGATGGTGTTTATGGCCGGGGTCGGGCTCAGCGCCGGGGCCGGGATCAATAACGGGCTGGGCGCCGTCGGCGGCCAGATGCTGGCGGCCGGGCTTATCGTCAGCCTGGTGCCGGTGGTGATCTGCTTCCTGTTCGGCGCCTACGTGCTGCGCATGAACCGGGCGATGCTGTTCGGCGCCATGATGGGGGCCCGCACCTGCGCCCCGGCGATGGAGATCATCAGCGATACCGCGCGCAGCAACATCCCGGCGCTCGGCTACGCGGGCACCTACGCCATCGCCAACGTGCTGCTCACCCTCGCCGGGACGCTCATCGTGATCATCTGGCCAGGGCTACAATAAATTTTTTGCGAAAAAAGCCGCCACAGGCAGAACTTTTTCTCAGGGCATCAGTCATAAGTAATGCCACTGCTTTTCTTTGATGTCCCCATTTTGTGGAGCCCATCAACCCCGCCACTTCGGTTCAAGGTTGATGGGTTTTTTGTTGCCTGCGGTTAGCCATTCCGGCTGAAACGCCGCCTCAGCGCCCCTCTTCCTGCGCCCTCTCCCCTGCCAGCTGCCCGACCATCATGCGGATCGCCGCCTTCGACAGCGGCGCGCGGTCGGTGACAAAGTGCAGGGTCATCCCTTCAATAAAGGCGTCAAGGCCGCGGGCGGTGTCGGGGGCAAACCACTGCTCCAGCGTCTGCTGGCTGCGCCGCATCCAGTTCTGCATCACCGCCTTCAGCGCTGGCTGGCTGCTGCAGAACGCGTACAGCTGGTACATCAGCTCCATATTGCGCGCCGTGGTCACCTGGGCGCTGAAGATCAGCTCCGCGATGGCATCGCAGGCTTGTTGCCGGTTCGTTACTCCGGCGAAGCTTTGCTGATACTGCGCCGACATCTCGGCGGTAAACAGGTTGAACGCCTCCGCGATCAGCGCCTCGATGCCGCTGAAATAGTAGGTCAGCGACCCCAGCGGCACATTCGCGCAGGTGGCGATTTTACGGTGCGTCACCGCATGGACGCCGTGCGCCGCGATGGTGTCCAGCGTCGCCTGCAGGATGCGCTCGCGGCGCTGCGGATCGTTCGGTCTACGGGCCATGATTTTCCTCTTCCGGTTTATGTACAAATGTACACATGCTTGCTACTGTTGTCTTCACTCTTCTCCTTTAAGGCGTTTACGGATGACGACGCAATCTTCGCGCAGAGCGCTCCAGCTTCGACTGTGGGCGCTGTTTATGTTCTTTTTCATCCCCGGCTTATTAATGGCCTCCTGGGCCACCCGCACGCCGGCGATCCGCGATCTGCTGGCGCTTTCTACCGCAGAGATGGGCGTCGTGCTGTTTGGCCTGTCGGTGGGATCGATGAGCGGTATTCTCTGCTCGGCGTGGCTGGTGAAGCGCTTTGGCACCCGCAAGGTCATCCGTACCACCATGTCCTTCGCCGTACTCGGCATGCTGGTGCTCAGCCTGGCGCTGTGGGTCACCTCCGCCCCGCTGTTCGCCTTTGGTCTGGCCATCTTTGGCGCCAGCTTTGGCTCGGCAGAGGTCGCCATTAACGTCGAGGGGGCGGCGGTTGAGCGGGAGATGAATAAAACGGTGCTGCCGATGATGCACGGCTTCTACAGCTTTGGCACCCTGTTCGGCGCCGGGGTGGGCATGGCGGTGACCGGGTTCGGCCTGCCCGCCGCTCCGCATATTCTGGCGGCCGCGCTGGTGGCCATTCTGCCCATCGCCATTGCCATCCGCGCCATTCCGGAGGGTACCGGTAAAAATGCCGCCGAAGCCGCCCACGGCGAGGCGAAAGGTCTGCCGGTATGGCGCGACGCGCAGCTGCTGCTTATCGGGGTCATCGTCCTGGCGATGGCCTTTGCCGAAGGCTCGGCCAATGACTGGCTGCCGCTGCTGATGGTGGACGGCCACGGCTTTAGCCCCACCTCCGGCTCGCTGATCTATGCCGGCTTCACCCTCGGCATGACGCTGGGCCGCTTTACCGGCGGCTGGTTTATCGATCGCTACAGCCGGGTGACGGTGGTTCGCGGCAGCGCGGTGATGGGCGCCCTGGGTATTGGCCTGATTATCTTCGTCGATAACCCCTGGGTGGCGGGCATCTCGGTGCTGCTGTGGGGCATCGGCGCCTCGCTCGGCTTCCCGCTGACTATTTCCGCCGCCAGCGATACCGGTCCGGATGCCCCTAAGCGCGTCAGCGTGGTGGCGATTACCGGGTATCTTGCTTTCCTCGTCGGGCCGCCGCTGTTGGGCTTCCTCGGCGAGCACTTCGGCCTGCGCAGCGCGATGCTGGTGGTGCTGGGCCTGGTGATGGTGGCGGCGCTGGTCGCCCGCGCGGTGGCTAAGCCACAGTCTGAACCCGTTATGGAGAACAGCTAATGAGCATCAAACTGATTGCGGTGGATATGGACGGCACCTTTTTAAGCGATGCCAAAACCTACAACCGGCCGCGCTTCCTCGCCCAGTATCAACGAATGCGCGAGCAGAACATTCGCTTCGTGGTCGCCAGCGGCAACCAGTACTACCAGCTGATCTCCTTCTTTCCGGAGATCGCCCACCAGATCGCCTTCGTGGCGGAAAACGGCGGCTGGGTAGTGAGCGGCAATGAAGATGTCTTCAACTGCCAGCTGCCGGTTCACCATTTCAACGCCGTGGTCGATCATCTGCAGACGCTGCCGAATATCGAAATCATCGCCTGCGGGAAGCGCAGCGCCTACACCCTCAACCGCTACAACGACGCGCTGAAGACGGTGGCGGCGAAGTATTATCACCGCCTTGAACTGGTGGATGATTTTAACCATCTCGATGACACCATCCTCAAATTTGGTCTCAACGTGCCGGACCGCCTGATCCCGGAAATTCAGCCGAAGCTGCACGCGGCGCTGGGGGACATGGTGACCGCAGTGGCCACCGGCTACGGCAGCATCGACTTAATTATCCCGGGGGTGCACAAAGCCAACGGCCTGCGTATTTTGCAGCAGCGCTGGGGCATCGAGGATCATGAGGTGGTGGCGTTCGGCGACAGCGGCAACGATATCGAAATGCTGCAGCACGCCGGGTTTGGCTTCGCCATGGCCAACGCCCGGGAAGACGTCAAAGCCGTCGCCCGCTATCATGCGCCGCACAACAACGAAGAGGGGGTTCTGCAGATTATCGATAAGGTGTTGGATCGCGAAGCGCCGTTCGCCTGATAAGACCCGGATGCAAGCGCATCCGGGTTGAAAACCGGTTACCCCTGCTGCGAATTGCCGACGCTTTTATCTTTCAGGAAGTAGATCATCAGCCCCAGCCACAGCACCCCGCCCAGCAGGTTAAACAGGCTGAACAGCCCATTGCCGCCCAGCTCGTAAGCATGTTTGCTGAGCTCGATGCCGACGGTGAAGATCAGCATCTGCAGCATTCCCATCGCCGCCGAAACCGTGCCTTTGCTCATCTCGCTGGCGAACAGGGTTAAGCGCACCAGGCCGGCGTTCGCCAGGCCAATCCCGAAGGCGTAGAAGCTCAGGCCGGCGGTCATCCACAGATAGGCGTGGGAAGAGACCACCGTCGCCGCCGCGGAGAGGAGCAGGCCAAACACGATCGGCCAGCCGCCCATGATAATCAGCGAGCGCACGGTACGGCGCGAAGTCAGGCGCGCCAGCACCAGGTTGCCGGCAATCAGCGCGCCGAAAATCGGCACCTGCAGCATGCCATACTCATAGCTGGTGGCTTGTTCGCCGCTGATAATAATGACCGGCGACTGGGCAATCCACGCCAGCAGCGGCAGGCTGACAAAGCCGGTGGCCAGCGCGCCGGCGACGAAGCGCAGGTTCTTCAGCACCAGCCGATAGTCGCGGCCAAGCTCTTTGACCGACAGCTTTTCACCCAGCCGCGTCGCGGTCTCCGGCATCGCTCGCTGCAGGCCGACAAACGAGATGGCCGCCAGCACGGCGAACAGCACGAACATCATCTCCCACGGCAGGATATGCACCCAGGCGGCGCCCACCAGTGGCCCCAGCAGCGGAGCAATCAGCGCCACGTTGGCCATCAGGGCGGTGATTTTAATACACACCGCCTCCTCAAAGGACTCCTGGATCGCCGCGTAGCCGACCGCGCCGATAAAGCACAGGCTGATCCCCTGCAGGAAGCGCAGCAGGGTGAACTGCTCAATGGTCTGCGCCAGCAGCGTCGCCAGGCAGGTGACGATAAACCACACCACCCCGGTCAACATCACCGGACGGCGGCCAATACGGTCCGACAGCGGCCCCAGCAGCCACTGTAAAAACATGCCGCCGGCCAGATAGGCGGTCATCGAGGTGGGAACCCACTCGTTGCCCACCTGGAATTCCTGAACCACGGCCAGCATACCCGGCTGGATCATATCGTTGCCGATATAGGTGGAAAACTCGTACAGCACCAGACATAGCGGGAACAGCAGCGCCTGCCTTCCGAGGCGGCGGCCTGAAAGCGAATAATTTTGCATGAAATCTCTTATCTATCAAAAATCGCGCAAAGTGTAATGAAACTCCCGGCGCGGAGATAGTGAATTGTGGGTGACACCGCACAATATTGCGAGTTGCGCGCCCCCGTCAGGCTTCTTCTTTGCAATTCACTCTGCGTATATATTCCGTTTATGTTTCAGCAATGTGACAAAGGATATACTGACGCTTTTCAGGGGGTTAGCGCCGCGCCTCAGGAGACGACATTTCATAACAACCTGATCTTTAAGACAATGCTGCTTTATCTCCGTACCGCTTTTATTTAGGGTAGGCGGCTTATTTGCTATCGGACCAACGAGCCTGGAAGTCTATGCTGGAAAATATTAACTACGCGCTGTTCGCCCTGCTCAACGCGACCCCGGCCTCGCCGCAGTGGGCCATTGAGGTGGCGATTTTCATCGCTAAAGATTTGATTCTGATCGTGCCCCTGCTGGTGGTGACCTTGTGGCTGTGGGGGCCTGCCCAGCGGCAGATGGTTTTTAAGCTGATGCTGGCGCTGACGATCAGCCTGACCGTCTCATGGGCGATCGGCCACCTCTATCCGCACGATCGGCCATTTGTCGCCGGCGTGGGCTATAACTTCCTGCACCATGCGGCGGACGACTCCTTCCCCAGCGACCATGGCACCGTCAGCTTTACCTTTGCCCTGGCCTTCCTGTTCTGGCATCGCCTGTGGTCCGGCGCCCTGCTGATGGCCCTTGCCGCCGCCATCGCCTGGTCCCGCGTCTATCTCGGCGTCCACTGGCCGCTGGACATGGTTGGCGGCCTGCTGGCCGGGATGTGCGGCTGCCTTGGCGCGGCGCTAATCTGGCATACTGTCGGCCCGGCGCTGTACCGTCAGCTGCAGCGCCTCTATCGCCTCTGCTTCTCCCTGCCGATCCGCAAAGGCTGGGTGCGCGGCTAAACGCCGACCGTCGCGGCGGCCACCGCGTGACTAACCCGCAAGCGACAGGTAAAATCCCGCTAACGCCCTGCCTCCGCAGGGCGATTTTAGCGCAGAGGGAATATGGAAACTCGCCGTGACGAACGCATCAGTCAACTCATTCAGGCACTCAAGCGCAGCGATAAGCTGCATCTGAAAGAAGCGGCCTCCCTGCTTGGGGTGTCGGAAATGACCATTCGTCGCGACCTCAACGGCCACAGCGGTCCGGTCGTGCTGCTCGGCGGATACATTGTGCTGGAGCCGCGCAGCGCCACCCATTACCTGCTCAGCGACCAAAAGACCCGGCTGGTCGAGGAGAAACGCCGCGCCGCCCGCCATGCGGCCGCGCTGCTGGAGCCCCATCAGATGGCCTTCTTCGACTGCGGGACCACCACCCCGTGGATCATCGACGCCATTGACGATGCCCTGCCCTTCACCGGCGTCTGCTACTCCCTGAACACCTTTCTGGCCCTGCAGGAAAAGCCCCAGTGCCGCGCGGTCCTGTGTGGTGGAGAATTTCATGCCAGCAACGCGATTTTTATGCCGCTGAGCCTTGAGGATACCCTCAGCCATCTGAGCCCTGACATCGCCTTTTACTCGGCGGCGGGCATTGACTGCGAACAGGGGGCGACCTGCTATAACCTGGAGGAACTGCCGGTCAAACACTGGGCGATGCGACACGCGCGCTACCACGTGCTGGTGGTCGACCACAGCAAGTTTGGCAAAGTGCGTCCGGCGCGCATGGGGGCGTTAGCGAAGTTTGACGTGATCGCCAGCGATATCTGCCCGGATGATGAGCTGGTGGCGCTGGCGAAGGCACAGCAGATCTCCCTGCTGTATTGAAGCGTAACTGACCGCGCCCCGCCGGGCGCGGTCATGGCATCAGGAGAACCAGCTGCCGAACCAGCCGTGCAGTTTCATCAGTACGAAGTCGATCATCCGGCTGAAGAAGCCGCCCTCTTTCACCGGCTCCATGACGATCAGCGGGCGCTGCTCGATGGTTTTATCATTCAGCTTAAAGTCGATAGTCCCGACCACCTGCCCCTTCTCCAGCGGCGCGGTAAGCTGCGGCTGGTTTAAGGTGTAGCTGGCTTTCAGGTTTTTCAGCTGGCCCTTCGGCAGGGTGATAGAGCCCGCTTCGCCGGCCCCCAGTTTCGCTTCGCTGCTATCGCCAAACCACACGCGCTGGGTGACGAAGGTGGCATCCGGTTTAATCGGCGTCACGGTTTCATAGAAGCGGAAGCCCCAGGTCAGCAGTTTTTCCGACTCGTTAAAGCGAATGCGGTCGGTTTTGGTCCCCAGCACCACGGCAATCAGACGCATATCGCCCTGAGTGGCCGAAGATACCAGGTTATAGCCGGCCCCGGCAGTGGTCCCGGTTTTCACGCCATCGGCGTTGAGGTTGGTGCTCCACAGCAGGCGGTTACGGTTTGGCTGGCGAATTTTATTAAAGGTAAACTCTTTCTCTTTATGTACCGCGTACTCTTCCGGTACGTCGTGGATCATCGCTTTGGTCAGTAACGCCATATCGCGGGCGGTACTGAACTGCCCCGGCGCATCGAGGCCGTGGACGGTCATAAAGGTGGTGTTGGTCAGCCCCATTTTTTTGGCGTAGCCGTTCATCAGGCTGACGAAAGCGTCCTGGCTGCCCGCCACGTAGTCCGCAATGGCAATGCTGGCGTCGTTACCGGACTGAATGATGACCCCTTTGTTCAGATCTTCTACTGAAACCTGCATGCCGGGCTTGAGGAACATCACCGATGAGCCGCGCAGCGCCGGGTTGCCGGTCGCCCAGGCATCGCGCCCGACGGTCACCATATCGGTCAGTTTAATTTTTCCCGCTTTTATCGCCTGCCCCACCACGTAGCTGGTCATGATCTTCGTCAGACTGGCCGGGTCGAGTTTTTCATCGGCATTGCCTTCGCTCAGCACCTTCCCGCTGGCGTAGTCCATCAGGATCCAGGCGCGAGCGTCAATCGAAGGGGCGTCGGGGAGTTGTTCTGCAGCCTGCACCGCAGGTGCGACAAGAAATAACAGCGCGCAACCTGCCGCGAGGCCGCGAAGGGAAAAAGCGTCATGCATCATAAGAGCCACCCAAGTATCCTTTCCAAACAAAATATGCCGCGCCACTCTGACCGCGCCGCAGCAACCGGTGAGTAAAGCGTACAAATGACCTTAAAGAAACAGCGAGTTGGTAAAGTTTTTAAAGTTTACGCAATAACATGCCGCTGTGCTTTAATCAGAACAATTTTTTTGATCGTGATTGCCTAAATATTAACTTTATCCCAACATGATCGCCGATCGCGCTGCAACGGCAGTGAAACAAACTCAGGAGCGAAAATGATTACACTGTGGGGACGTAATAACTCGACCAACGTGAAGAAAGTGCGCTGGGTGCTGGAGGAGCTGGATCTGCCGTATGAGCAGATCCTCGCCGGGCTGGAGTTTGGTCTCAATCGTGACCCGGAATATCTGGCGATGAACCCCAACGGGCTGGTGCCGCTGTTAAAGGACGATGCCACCGGGGTGGTGTTGTGGGAATCAAATACGATTATTCGCTACCTTGCCGCCCAGTATGGCGCTGACCGTCTGTGGCTGGCCGCGCCGGCGCAGCGCGCGCAAGGCGATAAGTGGATGGACTGGTCCAACGGCACGCTCTCTCCCGCCCATCGCCCGGTGTTAATGGGCCTGGTGAGGACGCCGCCGGAGCAACGCGACCCGGCGGCCATCGCCGCGGGGATCAGCGCCTGCGAAGCGCTGTTCGCCATGCTGGATGACGAGCTGGCGAAAACGCCGTGGCTCTCCGGCGAGCAGTTCGGCCTTGGCGATATTGCCGTCGCCCCCTTCGTCTACAACCTGCTGTCGATCCTCGACAGCTGGCAACCGCGTCCCCATCTGCAGCGCTGGTATCAGCAGATTAGCCAGCGTCCGGCCTGGCGCGAAGTGGTGCAGATCCCGGTCACCTGAAATTAACTCTCCGGACTCAGCCGCAATAGCTCGCCGTTAGACTCGTCGGTTAATACATACAGATAGCCGTCGGGTCCCACGCGGACGTCGCGGATCCGTTTCCCGCGCGCCTCGAGCAGGCGCCCCTCCTCACGGACCTGATTGCCGTCCACCGTCAGGATAATCAGCGATGTCTCCTTCAGCGCGCCGATAAACAGCTTATGTTGCCACTGGGGAAAGGTCTGCGCCGCGTAAAAGGCCATCCCGCTCACTCCCGGTGAGACCGGCCAGACATACAGGGGAGGCTCGGTCCCCGGCACCGTCTTGCCCCTGGCCTCCGGAATGGGCAGGCCGCTGTAGTTAATGCCGTGCGTCGCCAGCGGCCAGCCGTAGTTTTTTCCCGCCTGCGGGATATTAATTTCATCCCCGCCGCGCGGGCCATGCTCGTTCAGCCACAGCGCCCCGCTCCACGGATTCATCGCCATACCCTGCGGATTGCGGATGCCGTAGGCCCAGATCTCCGGCCTCACGTCGGCCCGGCCAACAAAGGGGTTATCCGGCGGAACGCCCCCGGTCTCCGTCAGACGGACCACTTTTCCCTGTAGCTTGCCGAGATCCTGAGCGGTGGGACGCTGATTGTTCTCCCCGAGGCCAATAAACAGATGCCCTTTGCCGTCGAACACCAGCCGGCCGCCAAAATGATTGCCGACGGAGAGTTTCGGCTGCTGGCGAAACACCACGGTGAAGTTCGTCAGCTGCGTGGCATCCTGGCTCAACTGCCCGTAGCCCACCGCGGTGCCCGCTTTGCCGCTGGCGTCGCTCTCCGCATAGCTTAGCCACACCCGCCGCGACTGCGCGAAATCCGGGGCCAGCGCCACGTCCAGTAAGCCTCCCTGGCCGTTGGCCCACACCTGCGGCACGCCGGCTATCGGCGCCGACAAGCCTTTACCCGGCTGCCAGCGCTTGAGCTCGCCGCCGCGCAGAGTAATCAACATGCCCTGGTCGCCGGGGAGAAACGCCAGGCCCCACGGATGGGCCAGCCGGTTCTGCAATACTTCCACCCGCACCGCGGCCTGGCTCAGGGCCGGCAGCGACAGGGCGCTCAATAGCAACAGCAGCGGGATCGGACGCATGGCATTCTCCTTTCGTCAGCTCTGCGCTAAAGGGTAGCCAGCGGGGAAATTTGCGCGGGGATTTTTACATAACCTTTAACAGGGGAAGCGTCCACTTCCCCTGGGTTTCAGCCGATCAGGCATGAGGGATTGGCGACAATTTATTCAATTTATGAATATTTGAAGTCAATCCTGTCAGACAGCGTTCTAGCTTCTCTACGTTAATAGCGATGTACAGCGGACAATCATGATGTCCGCTCATCAGGCATACTGCAGCGGCGGCGACGGACTCGCCGGCCAAACGAAGGGCATCCCTCTCCTCCGGTGAAATGACATTCTGCAGGCGCGGCGCCTGAGCACGCATTTCACGGCAAAGCTCAAACAAGTTTTCACGCAGATGGTCATTTTCGCTGACTGACATGTAGCCTTTGGCCTTTCGCAGCTGCAGATAGGCGTCAATATCGATATTGGCGTTAATGAGCTTCTGCAAAAGGTGGCGGTATAGTCTGTCAACGGTCATCACGGTTCCTCCTCTGTCGTCCTTTACCTCATCCATAATACGGTTATTTTTTGTACAAAATGATGCGCCAGGTCAATTATTCCCAAGCCTTTAACACCCTTTACAATGTAACAACCTTGCCGCTTTGTCAGGTATATAACAAAGATTATGTTATACGATCACATTTAATTTCATAAAGAAATCAATTCGCATTCGCCGCCATAAAAAGGCCAAAATAGTGCTGCAATGATCACATTATATTGCTGGCGCTATTGCACGATTGCCAGCCAGGATGCCATAACAAACCATTAATGTAATACGTATAACATTTAATAAAAACAGCGACCGCGGTTCGCTGATAATCTCTCTGCCCATTTGCAAGGAACTGAACCATGACGCCCGGTAAAAGAAACTACCTTCTGTTGAGTCTTTTCGATTTCCTCTACCTGTTCGCCTGGTCGTCGACCATGGCTTTCTTTGTCATCTGGACCACCCAGCACCTTGGCATCAGCGCCACGAAAACCGGCCTGCTCTATTCGGTCAACGCCTTTATCGCCCTGCTGATGCAGCCTTTCTTCGGCTTTATCTCCGACAAGTTCGGCCTGAAAAAACGCCTTATCTGGCTGCTGGTGGCGCTGCTCCTGCCGGTAGGCCCCTTCTTTATCTACGTTTACGCGCCGCTGCTGATGCACAGCTTCTGGATTGGCGCGCTGCTGGGGGGGATCTATCTGGGGATCATCTTTAACTCCGGCTGCGGGGTAATCGACTCTTATATCGATAAGATTTCCCGCCGCTACCAGTTCGAATACGGTCGGGTGCGGATGTGGGGCTCGTTAGGCTGGGCGGCCGCGGCCTGGATCGTCGGTAAATATATCGACAGCAATCCCAATCTGGCCTTCTGGCTCGCCAGCCTCGCCATCGTCATCGCCGCCGTCTGCTTTATGCTGACCAAAATCGAATTAACTGACGCCGATGTGGCGCGAAGCGAATCGCTGAAGGTCTCCCATGCCCTTGAGCTGGCGAAGAACCGCCAGTTCTGGATGCTGCTGATCTTTACCCTGTTCGTCACGCAGATTTATGACACCTACGATCAGCAATTTGCCCAGTACTTCTCGCTGCAGTTCCCGACGCCGGAGGAAGGCAACCGCTGGTATGGGATCCTCGCCTCCATTCAGGTGTGCGGCGAAACGCTGTTCTTATGCCTGATGCCGTGGTTTGTTAACCGGACCGGCGCCAAATGGGCGCTGATCATTGCCGGGCTGATCATGTCGGTACGTATTGCTGGCTCGGCGGTGCCTCTCGGCCCGGTGTGGATTGGCGCAGTAAAAATGATGCATGCCCTGGAGAAACCGTTAATTCTGGTGTCGGTCTTTAAATTCATCGCCGCCAACTTCGACCACAAGCTCTCTTCAACAGTCTATTTACTGGTGCTGTTTGTCGCCTCGATCGCCACCGCCATCTACTCGCCGCTGGCAGGCTATCTGTACGATACCATTGGCTTCGCCGACACCTATCTGATCCTCGGCGGCATCGCCGGGCTCTTTACTCTGATCTCTGTCTTCACGCTGCAGGATAAGCGCGAGCCGAAAAAGCCCGGCGTCGCCCCCTCCGGAGCCGTCACCCCGGCGCAATAAGTCTCCCCCCGGCAACAACGCCGGGCATGAATCGCCGCCCGCGCGCACGGTGTGCCGGAAGCGTTTCCCGCCCCTCTGCCCCGGGGCGTGCGGGATCCGCTGTAGCGGCAGGGGCGTGAAAGGCAGGGTTGGGTGCGCTTTTTCACCATTAACCGTGACGGAGCTATACTCTTTTTCGCAAAGATCTGTAGAATTCCTGCCCTGACCATTCCAATAATTGAACACTTTTTAAGCTATGAGCAATGTCACGCACCAGCCGAAAATCGGCTTCGTCTCCCTGGGCTGCCCGAAAAACCTCGTGGACTCAGAGCGTATCCTGACCGAACTGCGCACCGAAGGTTATGACGTCGTACCTACCTACGACAACGCCGATATGGTGATCGTTAACACCTGCGGCTTTATCGACAGCGCTGTGCAGGAATCGCTGGAAGCGATCGGCGAAGCGTTGAAAGAGAACGGCAAGGTGATCGTCACCGGCTGTCTCGGCGCAAAAGAGGATCAGATCCGCGAAGTGCACCCGAAGGTGCTGGAGATCACCGGTCCGCACAGCTATGAGCAGGTGCTGGAGCACGTCCACCACTATACGCCAAAGCCGAAGCACAACCCGTTCCTGAGCCTGGTGCCGGAGCAGGGCGTGAAGCTGACGCCGCGCCACTACGCCTACTTAAAAATTTCCGAAGGCTGCAACCATCGCTGCACCTTCTGCATTATTCCGTCCATGCGCGGCGATCTGGTGAGCCGTCCGATTGGCGAAGTGCTGGCGGAAGCCAAACGCCTCGCTGACGCTGGCGTGAAAGAGCTGCTGGTGATTTCGCAGGACACCTCCGCCTACGGCGTCGACGTCAAGCACCGCACCGGTTTCCACAACGGTATGCCGGTGAAGACCAGCATGGTCAGCCTGTGCGAAGAGCTGGCGAAGCTCGGCATCTGGGTGCGCCTGCACTATGTCTACCCGTACCCGCACGTCGACGATGTGATCCCGCTGATGGCGGAAGGCAAAATTCTGCCGTACCTCGATATTCCGCTGCAGCACGCCAGCCCGCGTATCCTGAAGCTGATGAAGCGTCCAGGATCCGCGGACCGTCAGCTGGCGCGCATCAAGCAGTGGCGTGAAATCTGCCCGGATCTGACCCTGCGCTCCACCTTTATCGTGGGCTTCCCGGGCGAAACGGAAGAAGATTTCCAGATGCTGCTCGACTTCCTGAAAGAGGCGCGTCTCGACCGCGTCGGCTGCTTCAAGTACAGCCCGGTTGAAGGCGCCACCGCCAATGAGCTGGCGGACCAGGTGCCGGAAGAGGTGAAAGAGGAGCGCTGGAACCGCTTTATGCAGCTTCAGCAGCAGATCTCTGCCGAGCGTCTGCAGGAAAAAGTGGGCCGCGAAATCCTGGTGCTGGTGGATGAAGTGGATGAAGAAGGCGCCATTGGCCGCAGCATGGCCGACGCCCCGGAAATCGACGGCGCGGTCTACCTGAACGGCGAAACCCGCGTTAAGCCGGGCGACGTGGTGCGGGTGAAAGTCGAGCACGCCGACGAATACGATCTGTGGGGAACCCGGATCTAGTCCAGCTTCCCGCATTCCCCAGCCTGGGGGGGCCTCCCGTAGGCTCACCCCCCCAGGCCCGGCAAGCGCAGCATTGATTACCTTCCAGGCAACCCTGTTGCGCCGTTATTTTGCCGGGTGGCGGCTGCGCCTTACCCGGCCTGGAGGGTCCTCTCACAGGCTCATACCTCGTAGGCCCGGTAAGCGCAGCGCCACCGGGCGATGACAGCGGGCACGGAGCCGTTTTTATGCCGGGTGGCGGCTACGCCTGACCCGGCCTACGTTCTTACGACCTGTCGTTAATTTATTCACCAGCCTTGCTGAAACTGCCGGTGCTGGCGGCCTCAAAATCGCTGAGACGTTCCCGGAAGGCCGGGGCAGCCCGCATGGATGCGGGCTGAGGGCCGTGTTTTGCACGGACGCTGCCTCGGCCCGACCCGAAGCCTGCAGGGATAAGTCGAAGGGACCACGCAGTGGCGATTTTGCTGGCCGGAGCCCGGGGGTACAGGGGGCGGCGGCGACTGGCCGCACCCTGTGCGCTCCCTGCACCGTAAGAGACATAACGCAGAAAATTAACCGGGAGCGCAATGTGCGCTGACGCCACACGTGATATACGCTTTTCCCGGATGAGAAAGGGGCAACCGATGCAGCTTATCCCCCCGTCGTGCGCCAGACCGTCACCCGACGTCCCCTACCCCTTTAACTTCGGATCCAGCGCATCGCGCAGGCCATCCCCCAGCAGATTAAACGCCAGCACGGTCAAGAAAATCGCCACCGCCGGAAACAGCGCCACGTGCGGGGACATCACCATATCCGCCCGCGCCTCGTTGAGCATGGCACCCCACTCCGGCGTGGGCGGCTGCGCGCCGAGGCCGAGAAACGACAGACTGGCCGCCGAAATAATCGATACCCCAATGCGCATGGTGAAATAAACCACAATTGACGACACCGTCCCCGGCAGGATGTGGTGGAAGAGGATGGTGGCATCGCTGGCGCCAATGCTGCGCGCCGATTCAATAAAAGTCTGCTGCTTTAATACCAGGGTGTTGCCGCGCACCAGCCGGGCGAACGCCGGGATCGAGAAGATCGCCACGGCGATAATCACGTTGGCCATCCCGCTGCCCATGACGGCGACCACCGCGATCGCCAGCAGGATCCCCGGAAAGGCGAACAGCACGTCGCACAGACGCATAATCAGCCGGTCCCACCAGCCCTCATAGTAGCCGGCCAGCAGCCCAAGCACCGTGCCGATAGCCGCGCCAATCAGCACCGCCAGCACCCCGGCGGCCAGCGAGATCTGCGCGCCCACCAGCACCCGGCTGAAAATATCGCGCCCCAGCGAGTCGACGCCGAACCAGTGCACCAGCGAAGGCCCCTCGTTAAGCCGGTCATAGTCGAAATAATTTTCCGCATCGTACGGCGCTATCCATGGGGCGACGATGGCCACCGCAATCAGCAACAGCACAAAAATACCGGCGCCCATGGCCACCGGCTGACGCCGAAAGCGCCGCCAGAACTCATGCCAGGGGGTATGGATCTCGCCGGGCCTGATGCCCGGCATGGCGTTCAGCGCCGCCTGCCTTCTCCAGTTAAGCAATCGCACCTTACTTATACCTGATAGCCGGGTTTATGGCCGCGTACAGCACATCCACCACTAAATTGATAAGAATAAACTCCAGCGAAAAGAGCAGCACTTCCGCCTGAATCACCGGGTAATCGCGCATTTCTACCGAATCGACCAGCAGTCGCCCCAGCCCCGGCCAGTTGAAGACCTTCTCCACGACGATCGAGCCGCCGAGCAGAAAGCCGAACTGCAGCCCCATCATGGTGACGACCGGGATCATCGCATTGCGCAGACCATGCTTGAGCACCACCCGCGTTTCGCTCACCCCTTTCGCCCGGGCGGTACGCATATAGTCTTCATGCAGCACATCGACGAACGACGCGCGGGTAAAGCGCGCCATCACCGCCGCCACCGCCGCGCCAAGGGTCAGCGAAGGCAAAATATAGTGCCGCCAGCTGTCGGCGCCCACCGTCGGCAACCAGCCCAGCTCAACCGAAAACACCTGCATCAGCAGCATGCCGAGGGCAAAGGCCGGAAACGAAATGCCGCTCACCGCCAGCGCCATTCCCAGACGGTCAGGCCAGCGATTGCGCCACACCGCCGCCGCGATCCCCGCCGCCATGCCAAACAGCACCGCCCAGCTCATGCTGGCCAGCGTCAGCCACAGGGTGGGCATAAAGCGGCTGGCTATCTCACTGGCAACGGGACGCCGCGAGGCCATGGACATGCCAAAATCGCCGCGCAGCACGTTGGTGATGTAGTGCCAAAACTGGACGTGCAGCGGCTGGTCAAGCCCCAGCTGCTGGCGCACCATCGCCACCACCTGGGCGTCGGCTTCCGGTCCGGCAATCAGCCGCGCCGGATCGCCGGGCAGCATATGGACGAAGAGAAACACCAGCACCGCGACGATTAGCAGGGTGGGGATCAGCCCCAGCAGGCGCTTAATCACATAGTTGAGCATCGTACCTCCACCCCCCGCCCCGCGGAAAAACCGCCCTCCTCCCACCCGTGCCGGAGGGCATCATCTCGACCTTCACGGTGTTAAATCTGCCTGTTCGAAGCTAAAACCGGTGTCCGGCTGGATATAGAAGCCGGTGAGATTCTTGCTGTGGGCAGAGACCAGTTTCTCCACCACCAGCGGCACCCACGGCGACTCTTTCCAGATAATATCCTGCGCCGCCTTATAGAGTTTGGTTTTCTCTTGCGGATCGGTGGTTTTCAGCGCCTCGCTCAGCGCGCTATCCACCTGCGGGTTGCTGTAAAAGGCGGTGTTGAACAGGGTCGGCGGCCAGTTTTGGGAAGCAAACAGCGGCGACAGCGCCCAGTCGGCTTCGCCAGTGGAGGCGGACCAGCCGGTATAGAACATCCGTACCCCGCTCTCTTTCTGCCCTTTACCTTCCACTTCCGCCGCTCGCTGACCGGCGTCCATCGCCGTCACCTGCGCCTTAATGCCCACCTGCGCCAGCTGCTGCTGGGTAAACTGCAGCACTTTCTGCGCGGTGCTGTGGTTATGTGACGACCACAGCGTCGTGCTAAACCCGTTGGGGTAGCCGGCCTCTTTCAGCAGCTGGCGCGCTTTCGCCGGATCGTAAGGCCACGCGGGGTAGCTCTGGGCGTAGGCAATCGACGGCGGCACCACGCCGGTCGCCGGGGTGGCATAGCCGGCAAACGCCACCTTGACCAGCGCCTGGCGGTTGATGGCGTAGTTGATCGCTTCGCGCACCTTCGGATTATCGAACGGCTTCTGCGTCACGTTCATGCTGATGTAACGCTGCATGATCGACGGACTGGCCACCAGCTCCAGTTTGCTGTTTTTTGCCAGCAGCGGCGCCTGCTCATAGGGGATCGGGAAGGCGAACTGCGCCTCGCCGGTCTGCAGCATCGCCGCCCGGGTATTGTTATCGACCACCGGTCGCCAGGTAATGGAATCCAGCTTCGGCAGCCCCGGCTGCCAGTAGCCATCGAACTTGCTGACCTTCACGAAGTCGGTCTGGTTCCAGGTATCGAGCTTATACGGCCCGGTGCCCACCGGGTGGAAGCCGATATCTTTGCCATATTTTTTCAGCGCCGCCGGCGAAATCATCGCCGTCGCCGGATGGGCGAGAATATTAATAAACGCCGAGAACGGCTGCTTGAGGGTAATTTTCACCGTGGTCGGATCGACCGCCTCGGTGCTGGCGATATTTTTATACAGGTTATAGCGCTTAAGATGGTTTTCCGGGTTGCTGGCGCGGTCGAGGTTAGCCTTGACCGCCTCGGCGTTAAAGTCGGTGCCATCCTGGAATTTCACCCCGCTGTGCAGCTTGATGGTGTACACCAGGCCATCCGGCGACACGGTGTAGCTCTCGGCAAGGACATTTTGCAGCTTCATCTCTTTATCAAGGCCGAACAGGCCTTGATAAAAGGACTTCGC
Source organism: Klebsiella sp. GG_Kp146 (assembly GCF_040061975.1). NCBI lineage: Bacteria > Pseudomonadati > Pseudomonadota > Gammaproteobacteria > Enterobacterales > Enterobacteriaceae > Klebsiella > Klebsiella sp. GG_Kp146. The sequence goes on along the minus strand of NZ_JBEAHA010000041.1, from coordinate 51,784 downwards.
CACCGCCTGCGACAGGGTATCGTTGGCATCATAGGGGTCGAGCGTCGTGAAGTTAGACCCGACCGCCACCACCACATCTTTGGCGGCAAAAGCGGGGGCGCTCGCCAGGGCCGCCGCGATACTCAGCGCCAGCCACCATTTGCGTGAAACAGGTTGTGTCATCGTGTTCTCCTGAAAAGGTGCGTTATGTGTTGTTATGCTCTGCCCAGCACATCGGCGGCGTCGCGGGCGACGAAGTGGCCCGGCCCAACCTGCTGCAATGGCGGGCTGGCGATCTCCTCGCCCCGCTTATAAATATTGCCCGGAACGTCATCTGACAGCAGGACCCGTTGCGGATGACGGTAGGCCGGGTCGGCCACCGGTACGGCGGCCATGAGCTTACGGGTATAGGGGTGCTGCGGGTTTTCAAACACCGCGCGGCGCGGGCCGATTTCGACAATCCGGCCGCGATACATCACCGCCACGCGGTGGCTGATGCGCTCCACCACCGCCATATCATGGGAAATAAACAGAAACGCGATGCCCATTTCGCGCTGCAGGTCGAGCATCAGATTGATAATCTGCGCCCGAATGGAGACATCCAGGGCCGACACCGACTCATCGGCAATCACCACCTTCGGATTAAGCGCCAGCGCGCGGGCAATGCAGATCCGCTGCCGCTGGCCGCCGGAAAAGGCGTGGGGGTAGCGCCAGGCATGCTCCGGCTGCAGCCCCACGCGCTTTAGCAGCCAGGCGACCCGCTCGCGCGCCGCCTCCCTGTCCAGCAGGCCATGCACCCGCAGCGGCTCCATAATCGAATCGCCGACCGTCTGGCGCGGATCGAGCGAGGCGTAAGGGTCCTGAAAAATAAACTGAATATTGCGCCGCAGGGACTGCAGCTTGCTGCCGGAGAGGGTATCGATCCGCTGACCATCGAAGGTAATGGTGCCCCCCTGGGTCTCAACCAGCCTCAGCAGCGCCCGGCCGGTAGTCGACTTGCCGCAGCCGGACTCGCCCACCAGCGACAGGGTCTCTCCCGGCCAGAGATCAAAACTCACCTTCTCCACCGCATGCACTTCGCGCGTCACGCGATTGAGCAGTCCGCCGCGCACCGGGAAACGGGCCACCAGATCGCGCACCTGCAGAATAGGCTCCCCCGCCACCACCGTGTCTGGCGTGTCTGTCTCCGCCAGCGGCTGCCCCGGTAGCGGAAAGCGGCGCGGCAGATCCTGACCGCGCATCTCCCCCAGCCGGGGGACCGCCGCCAACAGCGACTGCGTATAAGGGTGCTGCGGTGAACGGAAAATCTCCTCGACGCTGCCGGTCTCCACCGCCTCGCCGCGATACATGACCAGCACCCGATCGGCGATATCGGCCACCACCCCCATGTCGTGGGTGATAAAGATCACCCCCATCGCCATCTCCTTTTGCAGGACGGCGATAAGTTGCAAAATTTGCGCCTGAATGGTGACATCCAGCGCCGTGGTCGGCTCGTCGGCAATCAGCACCGCCGGCCGACAGGAGAGCGCCATGGCGATCATCACCCGCTGGCGCATGCCGCCGGAGAGCTGGTGCGGATAGCGTGAGAGCATCTCTTCCGCCTGGGGAATACGCACCTGGTCGAGCATCTTTTTCGCCGCGCGCAGCGCCTCTTCGCGCCCCAGCCCCTGGTGCAGGCGCAGGGATTCGGCGATCTGCTCGCCGATGGTGAATACCGGGTTCAGCGAGGTCATCGGCTCCTGAAAAATCATCGCCAGATCCGCGCCGCGTACCCGGCGCATTTCGGCCTCCGATTGCTCATTGAGCGCGATCACCTGCCGGTTGCGCCGTCGCAGCCACAGCCCCTCGCTGCTCACCTCGCTGCTGGCGGCGTCAAGCAGACGCATCAGCGCCAGCGCGGTGACCGATTTTCCCGAACCGGACTCCCCGACAATCGCCAGCGTCTCGCCGCGGCGCAGGCTGAAGGAAAGCTGACGCACGGCCTGCACCTCTGGCGCATCCTGCTGGCGGAACGCCACGTTCAGGTTGCGCACCACCAGTACTTCGCAGGTATCCGTTTCGTGAGTTTGCGGCACTCTCCTCTCCCTTGTTCTATTCGCGATAAATGCCAATGGTCGGCGTATCGCCGGCATAACACCAGGCGCGGTACATGCCTTCGCTGTTAAACGGTAAAACGACGTTGCCTTCGCGATCGACGGCAATCAGCCCGCCGCTGCCGCCGAGGGCCGGCAGCTTCTCCATCACCACCCGCTCGCAGGCGGAATAGAGACTGAGCTGACCGTACTCCATCAGGGCGGCGATATCGTAGGCCGCCAGGGTACGCATAAAGACTTCGCCGGTGCCGGTGCAGGAGACCGCCACGCTGGCGTTGTTGGCGTAGCACCCCGCGCCCGGCAGCGGGCTGTCGCCGACGCGTCCGGGCAGTTTGTTGGTCATGCCGCCGGTGGAGGTCGCCGCCGCCAGATTGCCGGCCAGATCGAGCGCCACCGCCCCGACGGTGCCCATTTTCTGCCGTTCGTCGAGCGGAGCGGCGTGATGGTCAAGGATGATCTCCCCGCCCGCTTTCGCCTCCTGCAGCTGCAACAGACGCTCGGGGGTGGAAAAGAGATCGTTATCGACGCGCGCCATTCCGTGGGAGAAGGCGAAATTTTCCGCCCCCTCGCCGATCAGCAGCACGTGCGGGCTCTCCTCCAGCACCAGACGCGCCGCCAGCACCGGATTACGTAGATGTTTGACCCCGGCCACCGCCCCCGCCTGCAGGCTGTAGCCGTCCATCACGCAGGCGTCCAGCTCGTGGGTTTGATCGTGGGTAAATACCGAGCCCATCCCGGCGTTAAACAGCGGACACTCCTCCAGCAGACGGACGGCCTCGGTCACGGCATCCAGCGCACTGGCGCCTGCAGCCAACATTTTCTGCCCGCTTTCGACGATAGCCGACAGCGCCGCCACGTACTCCCGCTCCCGCTCCGGCGTCATCAGCGCGCGAGAAATCGCCCCTGCGCCGCCGTGAATTGCTATAACCGCCTTGCCCATTTCGCCAGTCCTTAACGATGAAGTGGATAGCCCCGCCCTGTCGTACCGCGTCGCGGCGCCGGTCACGTCAGGAATAAGGGTATTGATATCATTATATTGCTGAATGCCTTATACAATTTTTGAATATAGAAAGAGCGGCGGTCGATGTAAAGCCTCGTACCCAGGTGGCATACAGCCCGCGCCGCTTTTCTGCCATAATAGGCGTTTTCGCCGTTTTGCCCGCAGGAGTGACCCATGGATTTTACCGCCGGACTGATGCCGCTCGACACAGCCCTCACCCAGATGCTCGATCGTATTACGCCGCTGAGCGCGACGGAGACTGTACCGCTGTTGCAGGCCTTCGCGCGCGTCACCGCCCATGACATTATCTCCCCGCTGGATGTCCCCGGCTTTGATAACGCGGCGATGGATGGCTATGCCGTCCGGTTGAGCGACCTCAACGACGGCGCGGCCCTGCCGGTCGCCGGGAAGGCCTTTGCCGGCCAGCCGTTTCACGACGCCTGGCCCACCGGCACCTGTATCCGCATCATGACCGGCGCGCCGGTGCCTGCGGGCTGCGACGCGGTGGTCATGCAGGAAGAGACCGAACAGACCGACGCCGGCGTGCGCTTTACCGCGCCGGTGAAAGCCGGGCAGCATATTCGCCGCCGCGGGGAAGATATCGCCCACGGCGCGGTGGTCTTCCCGGCGGGAACGCCGCTGACGGTAGCCGAGCTGCCGGTGCTGGCCTCGCTGGGCATTGCCGACGTCGAGGTGGTGCGCAAGGTCCGCGTCGCGGTCTTCTCGACCGGCGATGAGCTGCAGCTGCCGGGTCAACCGCTCGGCGACGGCCAGATTTACGATACCAACCGCCTGGCGGTGCATCTGATGCTCGAACAGCTGGGCTGCGAGGTCATTAACCTCGGCATTATTCCTGACGATCCGACGCAACTGCGTGAGGCCTTTATCGCCGCCGACCAGCAGGCCGACGTGGTCATCAGCTCCGGTGGCGTCTCGGTGGGCGAAGCCGACTACACCAAAACCATTCTTGAAGAGCTGGGGGAGATCGGCTTCTGGAAGCTGGCGATCAAGCCGGGCAAACCCTTCGCCTTCGGCAAGCTCAGCAGCAGCTGGTTCTGCGGCCTGCCGGGCAACCCGGTTTCCGCCACCGTCACCTTCTGTCAGCTGGTACAGCCGCTGCTGGCGAAGCTCTCCGGTAAGCACGGTCCGCTTCAGGCGACCCGCCTGCGGGTGCGGGCCGCCGCGCGGCTGAAAAAGTCCCCGGGCCGCCTCGATTTTCAGCGCGGTATTCTGCAGCGCAACCCGGACGGCGAGCTGGTGGTGACCACCACCGGTCATCAGGGCTCGCACATTTTCAGCTCTTTCAGCCTCGGCAACTGCTTTATCGTGCTGGAGCGCGAGCGCGGCCACGTTGAAGCGGGCGAATGGGTCGACGTCGAACCGTTTAGCCATCTGTTTGGGGGGCTGTAATGGCCGTGGAGCTGAGCGATGAAGAGATGTTGCGCTATAACCGACAGATTGTTTTGCGCGGTTTTGATTTTGACGGCCAGGAGCGGCTAAAGGCCGCTCGCGTGCTGGTGGTCGGCCTCGGCGGACTTGGCTGCGCCGCCGCGCAGTATCTGGCCGCCGCCGGGGTGGGACAGCTCACCCTGCTCGATTTCGACACCGTCTCGCTCTCTAATCTGCAGCGCCAGACGCTGCACAGCGACGCCGCCATCGGCCAGCCGAAGGTGGACTCCGCCCGCGAGGCGCTGGCGCGCATTAATCCGCACGTTCATCTGACGCCGCTCAATGCCTTACTGGACGAAGCGGCGCTGGCGGGGCAGATTGCCGGGCACGATCTGGTGCTCGACTGCACCGACAACGTCGCCATCCGTAACCAGCTCAACGCCGGCTGCTTCCGCCACCAAACCCCGCTGGTTTCCGGGGCGGCGATCCGCATGGAGGGGCAGATCAGCGTCTTCACGTATCAGGAGGGCGAACCCTGCTACCGCTGCCTGAGCCGCCTGTTTGGCGAAAACGCCCTCACCTGCGTCGAAGCCGGCGTGATGGCCCCGCTGGTGGGCACTATCGGTTCCCTGCAGGCGATGGAGGCCATTAAGCTGCTGACCGGCTACGGCACGCCCGCCAGCGGGAAAATCGTGATGTACGACGCCATGACCTGCCAGTTTCGTGAAATGAAGCTGATGCGCCACCCGCAGTGCGAGGTATGCGGTAGGCGCTAACGTTCAGCCGCCGGCGAGGGTCGTCGCCGGTGAAGTTGTGACCTCTGCCGTTGTTCTATCCCCTGGCGATTATCGCCATCCCGCTTGTTGATTTGCGTCAATATAACTTTCATTTGAAAGTGTTTTTATATTCATACGCAAACAAGAGGGTAAGCCATGATCTTCAATATCCAGCGCTATTCCACCCATGACGGCCCAGGGATCCGCACCGTCGTCTTCCTGAAAGGCTGCTCGCTGGGCTGCCGCTGGTGCCAGAACCCGGAGAGCCGCGCCCGCAGCGAAGACCTGCTGTATGACCCGCGCCTGTGCCTGGCCGGCTGCGAGCTGTGCCAGCAGGCGGCGCCGGCGGTTATCACACGCACCCTCGAGGGTCTGATCATTCACCGGCAACACGTTAACGACAGCCATATCGCCGCGCTGCGCGACTGCTGCCCCACCACCGCGCTCACGGTGTGCGGCGAGGAGAAGAGCGTCGAGGAGATCATGGCGACGGTGCTGCGCGATAAACCCTTTTACGATCGCAGCGGCGGCGGCATCACCCTTTCCGGCGGCGAACCCTTTATGAACCCGGCCCTGGCGCAGGCGCTGTTGGAGGCCAGCCATCAGGCGGGTATCCATACCGCTGTGGAAACCTGCCTGCACGTCCCGTGGAAATACATTGAGCCGGCTTTACCCTTCATCGACCTGTTTCTCGCCGACCTGAAGCACGTCGACGAGGCCGTGTTCCGGCAGTGGACCGACGGCAGCGCCCGCCGGGTGCTGGACAACCTGCAGCGCCTGGCGCAGGCGGGGAAAAACATCATTATTCGCGTGCCGTTAATCCAGGGATTCAACGCCAGCGAAGCCGACATTACCGCCATCACTGATTTTGCCGCCGACCGCCTGCGGGTCAGCGAAATCCATTTCCTGCCCTACCACACGCTGGGAATGAACAAATACCAGTTACTCAGTCAGCCCTACACCGCACCGGATAAACCGCTGGATGCTCCCGAGCTGCTCGCCTTTGCGCAGGATTATGCGCGGAGCAAGGGGCTAACGGCGATCTTACGAGGATAACCCCTATGACTACCCTGAAACTCAACACCCTCAGCGCCCGTATCCAGGCCCATAAAATGGCGCTGGTGCATATCGTCAAGCCGCCGGTCTGTACCGAACGCGCCCGCCACTATACCGAGATGTATCAGCAGCATCTTGATAAGCCGATCCCGGTGCGCCGCGCCCTGGCCCTGGCTCACCACCTGGCCGAGCGCACCATCTGGATCAAGCACGATGAGCTGATCGTCGGCAACCAGGCCAGCGAAGTGCGCGCCGCGCCAATCTTCCCGGAATACACCGTCAGCTGGATCGAGAAAGAGATCGACGATCTCGCCGACCGCCCCGGCGCCGGCTTCGCGGTCAGCGAAGAGAACAAGCGCGTACTGCACGAAGTGTGCCCGTGGTGGCGCGGCCAGACCGTGCAGGACCGCTGCTACGGCATGTTTACCGATGAGCAGAAAGCGCTCCTCGCCACCGGCATTATTAAGGCCGAGGGCAACATGACCTCCGGCGACGCTCACCTGGCGGTCAACTACCCGCTGCTGCTGGAGAAAGGACTGGACGGCATGCGCGCGAAAGTCGCCGAACGCCGGTCGCGCATCAACCTGACGGTGCTGGAAGACCTGTACGGCGAACAGTTCCTGAAAGCGATTGATATTGTGCTGGCGGCGGTCAGCGACCACAGCAAACGCTTTGCCGCGCTGGCGCGCGAGATGGCGACGGCAGAATCCCGTGACGCACGCCGCGATGAGCTGCTGGCGATTGCCGAAAACTGCGACATCATCGCCCATGAGCCGCCGAAGACCTTCTGGCAGGCGCTGCAGCTGTGCTACTTCATTCAGCTGATCCTGCAGATTGAATCCAATGGCCACTCGGTCTCTTTTGGCCGCATGGACCAGTACCTCTATCCGTACTACCGCCGCGACGTTGAGCTGCAGCAATCGTTGGATCGCGAACAGGCCATTGAGCTGCTGCACAGCTGCTGGCTGAAGCTGCTGGAGGTCAACAAGATCCGCTCCGGCTCGCACTCCAAGGCCTCAGCCGGCAGCCCGCTGTATCAGAACGTCACCATCGGCGGCCAGAACCTGGTGGACGGCCAGCCGCAGGACGCGGTCAACCCGCTGTCGTACGCCATTCTGGAATCCTGCGGTCGTCTGCGCTCCACCCAGCCGAACCTCAGCGTGCGCTACCACGCCGGAATGAGCAACGACTTCCTCGACGCCTGCGTTCAGGTGATCCGCTGCGGCTTCGGCATGCCGGCGTTTAATAACGACGAGATCGTGATCCCGGAATTTATCAAGCTGGGTATCGAGCCGCAGGATGCCTACGATTATGCGGCCATCGGCTGCATCGAAACCGCGGTCGGCGGCAAGTGGGGTTATCGCTGCACCGGCATGAGCTTTATCAACTTCGCGCGGGTGATGCTGGCGACGCTGGAAGGCGGCCGCGATGCCACCAGCGGCCAGGTGTTCCTGCCGCAGGAGCACGCCCTGTCGAAAGGCAACTTCGCTAACTTCGACGAGGTGCTGGCCGACTGGGACCGCCAGATCCGCTACTACACCCGTAAGTCGATTGAGATTGAGTATGTGGTCGATACTATGCTGGAAGAGAACGTCCACGATATTCTCTGTTCGGCGCTGGTGGACGACTGCATCGAACGGGCGAAGAGCATTAAGCAGGGCGGCGCTAAGTATGACTGGGTGTCCGGCCTGCAGGTGGGCATCGCCAACCTTGGCAACAGCCTGGCGGCGGTGAAAAAGCTGGTCTTCGATCAGGGCGTTATCGACCAGCAGGAACTGGCGAAGGCGCTGGCGGAAGATTTTGACGGCCTGACCCACGAGCAGCTGCGCCAGCGGTTGATCAACGGCGCGCCGAAGTACGGTAACGATGATGACAGCGTGGACGCGTTGCTGGCGCGGGCCTACCAGACCTATATCGACGAGCTGAAGCAGTATCACAACCCGCGCTATGGCCGCGGCCCGATCGGCGGCAACTATTACGCCGGCACGTCCTCTATCTCCGCCAACGTTCCGTTCGGCGCGCAGACCATGGCGACGCCGGATGGCCGTAAAGCGCACACTCCGCTGGCGGAAGGGGCCAGCCCGGCCTCCGGAACCGACCATCTGGGGCCGACGGCGGTCATCAGTTCGGTAGGTAAACTGCCCACCGGGGCGATCCTCGGCGGCGTTCTGCTAAACCAGAAGCTGAATCCGTCCACCCTGGAAAACGCGTCCGACAAGCAGAAGCTGATGGTGCTGCTGCGCACCTTCTTCGAGGTGCATAAAGGCTGGCATATCCAGTACAACATTGTCTCGCGCGACACGCTGCTGGAGGCGAAGAAACATCCTGATCAGTACCGCGATTTGGTGGTGCGCGTCGCCGGGTACTCGGCGTTCTTTACCGCTCTGTCGCCGGATACCCAGGACGATATCATCGCCCGTACCGAGCATACGCTGTAGCCCTTCAGGCCCGCTGGCGCGACGCTTAGCGGGCCTCCCCTGTCCTGCTGGCCGGGAAAGGCAATGCCGCCTCCCGGCATTTTTCTGAATGCGTGAACTTTCATTCGAAATAAATTTGTGCTCCCCATCACATTGTAATTAGAATGTTACTGGTCGAAGTTAAGCCAGGAGCATCCCCTTATGACCGTTAAAGTTATCGTCACCGATATGGACGGAACTTTTCTCAATGACGCCAAAACCTACGACCGATCGCGGTTTATGGCGCAATTCGCCCAGCTGCAGCAGCGCGGCATTGAATTCGTTGTCGCCAGCGGCAACCAGTACTATCAGCTGATCTCCTTCTTCCCGGAGATCCGCGAGCAGATCTCGTTCGTCGCCGAAAACGGCGCGCTGGTCTTTGAGCATGGTAAGCAGCTGTTCCACGGCGAACTGACCCGCCACGAATCGCAGGTGGTGATTGGCGAATTACTCAAAGATCCGCAGCTGAACTTCGTCGCCTGCGGCCTGCACAGCGCCTACGTGAGCGATAACGCCCCGGACGCCTTCGTCGACCTGATGTCAAAGCACTACCACCGTCTGCAGCGGGTAAGCGACTATCACGCCATCGACGATACGCTGTTCAAATTCTCTCTGAACCTGCCGGACAGCGAGATCCCGCAGCTGATCGATAAACTGCACGTCTCGCTCGACGGCATTATGAAGCCGGTCACCAGCGGCTTTGGCTTTGTCGATTTGATTATTCCCGGTCTGCATAAAGCCAACGGCATCAGCCGCCTGCTCAAGCGCTGGAACCTGTCGCCGCAGCAGTGCGTGGCCATCGGCGACAGCGGCAACGACGCCGAAATGCTGAAGCTGGTGAAATACGCTTTCGCCATGGGTAATGCCGCCGACAGCATCAAAGCTATCGCCGGATACGCGACCGACGATAATAATCATGACGGCGCGCTGAACGTCATTCAGGCCGTCCTCGATAACCGCGCTCCCTTCAACGCCTGACCGCTCTCCGGGGCTGCGCGCCCCGGCTTGTCCATTTTGTGCGCCGCAGCAAGATTTTAAACTTGCATTAACTCCATTTTAACTTAAATTAACGTTTGTAAGATTTAATACTTTCGAATGAAAGATACAGCGAGGTTATTATGGCTGCTCTCCCGACCCACGAAACACTCCCCGCCGACCACAAAGCGGCGATTCGCCAGATGAAGCAGGCGCTGCGGGCGCAAATCGGCGACGTCCAGGCGGTGTTCGATAAGCTCTCAGCGCGCATCAGCGAGCGCCTGCAGGAAATTGAGACGCTGAAAGCCGCAGGCCAGGAGGTCTGGCCAACCATTCCGTTCCGCGATATCGCCGAGGGAACCGTGAGCGATGCCCAGCGCGCGGCCATTAAGCGCCGGGGCTGCGCGGTGATCAAAGGCCACTTTCCGCGCGAACAGGCGCTGGCCTGGGATACCGCGATGCTGGAATATCTGGATCTGAACCATTTCGACGAGGTCTACAAAGGGCCAGGCGACAGCTTCTTCGGTACGCTTGAGGCTTCGCGGCCGGAAATCTATCCCATCTACTGGTCGCCCTCGCAAATGCAGGCCCGCCAGAGCGATGAAATGGCGGCGGCGCAGTCCTTCCTTAACCGCCTGTGGCGCTTTGAGCAGGACGGCAAGCGCTGGTTCGATCCGGACGTCAGCGTCATTTACCCCGACCGCATTCGCCGCCGTCCGCCGGGAACCACCTCGAAAGGGCTGGGCGCGCATACCGATTCCGGTGCGCTGGAGCGCTGGCTGCTCCCCGCCTACCAGCAGGTCTTCGCCAATGTCTTTAACGGTCATGTCGACGCTTACGATCCGTGGGACGCCGCGCACCGTACTGAAGTGGAAGAGTACACTGTCGACAACACCACCAAGTGCTCGGTGTTCCGCACTTTCCAGGGCTGGACCGCGCTGTCGGATATGATCCCGGGTCAGGGACTGTTGCACGTGGTGCCGATCCCCGAGGCGATGGCCTATGTGCTGCTGCGCCCGCTGCTTGACGATGTGCCGGAAGATGAGCTGTGCGGCGTCGCGCCGGGCAGAGTGCTGCCGATCTCTGAGCAGTGGCACCCGCTGCTGATCAAAGCCCTCAGTTCGATCCCGGCGCTGAACGCTGGCGATTCCGTCTGGTGGCACTGCGACGTCATTCACTCGGTGGCGCCGGTGGAAAATCAGCAGGGCTGGGGCAATGTGATGTACATTCCGGCGGCGCCGATGTGCGAGAAGAACCTCGCCTACGCGCAGAAAGTGAAAATCGCTCTGGAAAAAGGGGCCTCGCCGGGTGATTTCCCGCGCGAGGACTATGAGGCCAGCTGGCAGGGGCGCTTCACCCTGGAGGATCTGAACATCCACGGCAAACGGGCGCTGGGTATCGCGGTTTAATCGTCATACAGCCCCTGCGGCTCCACGGCGGTATGGCCTTTGCCCGGCCGGATCCGCCGTACCGAATCACGCACCACCAGCGTGCCGTGCAGCAGCAGCGAACCGTGCGGCGCCTCCGGGCGCAGCAGGCGCTGCTGCAGGAGGTGCACCGCCTCGCTGCCCAGCTCATCCCGCGGCACATGCACCGCGGTCAGCGGCACCTCCTGGATCGCCGCCAGATTAAACCCGTCGATGCTCATCACCGAGACATCCTGCGGCACCCGCAGGCCGCGCTTTTGCAATGCGCTGACCGTGCCGGCGGCCATAAAATCACCGCCCACCAGGAAAGCGGTGGGCAACGGCCTGCCCTGTAAGCCATCAAGCCAGGCCCCCACCTGCTCTTCGGTCTCTCTGGCGCTAAAGTTGGCGACGCTGATGAGATCCCGGCTGGCGGTAAAGCGCAAATTACGCGCGCGCCACGCCTCCTGGATCCCCCCCAGCCGCAGCTCCATGGTATAGCGGCGCAGGCACATGACGTTCATCACCACGCGATGCCCCATATCAAACAGATAGCGGGCGGCGCACAGGCCAATCAGACGATGATCGGGGGCAATGGACGGCAGCCGCATCCCTTCATCCCGACAGTTGATCAATACGCAGGGTTTGCCCAGGTCCGCCGCCAGGCCATGAATATGCGGATCGTCGATCCCCAGCAGCACCGCGGCCTGGGTCTCCGCTTCGTTCATGCGGGCAAGAAACAGATTGGCGTCGCTGTCGTTCTCGTCCAGCGCGCAGTAGCGGAGGCGCACTTCATGCGCCGCCAGCGCGTTATTGATGCTCTGGATCACCCGGTAGTAGAAGATATCCGACCGCTCATCGAAGGCGCGCTGTGGGGCAAACACCAGTAGATTATTGAGCAACAGACGTCCGGCGGCCAGTCCCTGCATGACCCCCAGCTCGCGGGCGCACTCCAGCACCGCCCGGCGCGCCTTGTCGCTGGTATTCGCCTTCCCGGCCAGGACGCGCGAAACGGTACTGGCCGACAGCCCGGTGCGGGCGGCGATTTCGGCGACGCGCAGCTTTTTATCCATTTTGTGATCCAGCTCCGATTGGAAAATGAAAGAATTTTCATAATCGCCAAAGCGCTCCCTGTAAGCAAATGACAGCGCAAAATTTGAGATCCCGGTCATTTCATGAAAAAAATTGCATAAATAGCGCTTTGCCCGACGTTTTTTCTCCCTTAGCCTGAATTGGTCCAACATCTCCCATACTAGTTATACCAATGGTGTTGAGATAAAAAAATAGACTATTCAAATAGTTAACAACACTACGTGACCGCTCACGGATTGAGATCGTCACTTTCCCCCTACTAACGTCATGTGGAGTGTGCTATGAGTCAAGGCCTCAACAATGATATCGCGGTCAGCAAAACGCGCCGGGTGGTAAAAAACCTGCGCTGGTGGGTGCTGGTCCTGTTTTTACTTGGCGTCACCGTCAACTACATCACACGCAACTCGCTGGGGATTATCGCCCCGGAACTGAAAGCGACGCTCGGTATCACCACCGAACAATATTCCTGGATCGTCGGCGCGTTTCAGTTGGCTTACACGATTTTCCAACCGCTCTGTGGCTGGCTTATCGACGTCATCGGCCTGAAGCTCGGGTTTATGATCTGCGCCACCCTGTGGGCGCTGGCCTGCATCGCCCACGCCGGGGCCGGCAGCTGGCTGCACCTGGCTATATTGCGCTTCTTTATGGGCGGGGCCGAGGCGGCCGCCACCCCGGCCAACGCCAAGACCATCGGCGAGTGGTTCCCGAAGTCTGAACGGCCAATCGCCGCCGGCTGGGCTGGCGTCGGGTTCTCCATCGGCGCCATGCTCGCCCCGCCGATCATCTACTTCGCCCATGCCTCCTTCGGCTGGCAGGGGGCGTTTATGTTTACCGGCGCGCTGGCCCTGCTGTGGGTGGTGCTGTGGTGGGCCTTCTATCAGAACCCGGAAAAGCACCCCAACCTCAGCAAAAGCGAGCTCGAGTACATCAAGCAGGATAACGAAGCGCCGCCGGTGAAACAGCCCTTCTTTACCGCACTCAAAACCGTCTCGAAGAATAAACGTTTCTACGGGATCGCCATTCCCGCGTTTATGGCCGAGCCCGCCTGGGCGGTGCTGAGCTTCTGGGTACCGCTGTACCTGGCCAAAGAGCACGGTATGGATCTCAAGCAGATTGCTATGTTCGCCTGGCTGCCGTTCCTTGCCGCCGACCTCGGCAGCGTGGTCAGCGGCTACCTCACCCGCCTGTACGTTCGCTGGTTCGGCTGTACGCGAGTCAACTCGGTGATCGCCAGCTCGGTGACCGGCGCGTTTCTGATGATCTCCCTGGCCCTCGTCGCTATCACCCGCGATCCCTATATCACCATCGTCCTGATCTCCATTGGCGGCTTCGGGCATCAGATCATCTCCTGCATGCTCAGCGCGCTGGTGGTGGAGTCGTTCGACAAGGGACAAATGGCGACGGTGAACGGTATGCGCGGATCCGCGGCGTGGATCGCCAGCTTCCTGTTCTCGTTATTAATCGGGGTGACCGCCGACAAAATTGGCTTCAACCCGTTGTTCATCGCCATGGGTTTCTTTGACCTGATTGGCGCCGTTTTCCTGGTGGCATTTATTGCTGAACGTCGCGCCAAGCGCGCCTGAGAGTGGATGTAAGATATGAAGACGTTGAAACACTGGAGTTTGCATCAACAGCTGGAGCATCACGTTGAACTGACGGTCGATGGCCAGCACACCCTGTGCCTGTACGTACTGGAAGAGAATTTATTCCGCGTGCTGCTGAAACGCCAGGGCCAGCTGGCGCTGGATCGCACCTGGAGCATCGCTCCGCAGCAGGATGTGCCGTGGGAAGGCCGCGCCCGGGATGACCTCAGCGGTTTTAGTCTCCCGGCCTGGCAGCTGACCCAGGAGGGCGATACGCTAACCATCGCCACCCGCCAGCTGCGCGTCACCGTCCATCAGCCGCTGTGGCTGGAGTGGAGCTATCGCGACGATGCCGGGGAATGGCAGCAGCTTGCCAACGACCGCCCCACCAGCGCCTATCTGGCCAATGCCCACGGCGACGGCGTCGCCCACTATCTGAGCCGCCGCAAAGACGAGCGTTTCTATGGCCTGGGCGAAAAGGCCGGCGACCTGCAGCGCACCGGTAAGCGGTATGAGATGCGCAACCTTGATGCCATGGGCTACAACGCCGCCAGCACCGACCCGCTGTATAAACATATTCCGTTCACCATCACGCAACGCAGCGACGTTAGCTATGGCCTGTTTTACGACAACCTGAGCAGCTGCTGGCTGGATTTGGGTAACGAAATCGACAACTATCATACCGCCTATCGCCGCTGGCAGGCGGAAGCCGGCGATATCGATTACTACCTGTTCACCGGTAAACAGGTGCTGGATGTGACCAAAGCCTTCGTCCGTCTGACCGGTAAAACCCTGTTCGGGCCCAAATGGAGCCTCGGCTACAGCGGCTCGACCATGCACTATACCGACGCACCGGATGCGCAAAATCAGCTGATGAACTTCATCCGCCTGTGCGATGAGCACGCTATTCCGTGCGATTCGTTCCAGCTCTCTTCCGGCTATACGTCGATTAACGGCAAGCGCTACGTCTTTAACTGGAACCACGACAAGGTGCCGCAGCCGAAAGCGATGAGCCAGTCGTTCCACGACGCCGGGCTGAAGCTGGCCGCCAATATCAAACCCTGCCTGCTGCAGGACCATCCGCGCTATGGCGAGGTGGCGGAGCGCGGTCTCTTCGTGCGCGATTCGCAAACCGACGCTCCGGAGCGCTCCAGCTTCTGGGACGATGAAGGATCGCATCTCGACTTTACCAATCCGCAAACCGTGGCCTGGTGGCAGGAGGGGGTCACCAGCCAGCTGCTGGAGATGGGCATTGATTCGACCTGGAACGATAATAACGAGTATGAGGTGTGGGACGGCGAAGCGCGCTGCTACGGCTTTGGCCGCGAAATCGCCATCAAGCATATTCGCCCGGTGATGCCGCTGCTGATGATGCGCGCCTCGATGGAGGCCCAGCAGCGCTTTGCGCCGCAAAAGCGCCCGTATCTCATCTCCCGCTCCGGCTGCGCCGGGATGCAGCGCTACGTCCAGACCTGGAGCGGCGATAACCGCACCAACTGGGATACGCTGCGCTATAACATCCGCATGGGGCTGGGCATGAGCCTTTCCGGGCTGTTTAACGTCGGCCACGACGTCGGCGGTTTCTCCGGCGATAAACCTGAGCCGGAGCTGTTCGTGCGCTGGGTACAAAACGGCGTGATGCACCCGCGCTTTACTATTCATTCGTGGAATGACGACCAGACGGTCAACGAAGCCTGGATGTATCCGGCCGTCACCCCGGCCATTCGTTCCGCTATTGAGCTGCGCTACCGCCTGCTGCCCTATCTGTACACCCTGCT
This sequence comes from Klebsiella sp. GG_Kp146, assembly GCF_040061975.1. Classification (NCBI taxonomy): domain Bacteria; kingdom Pseudomonadati; phylum Pseudomonadota; class Gammaproteobacteria; order Enterobacterales; family Enterobacteriaceae; genus Klebsiella; species Klebsiella sp. GG_Kp146. The sequence continues at coordinate 36,201 of NZ_JBEAHA010000041.1, read as the reverse complement.
GTGGCAGGCGCATGCTGACGACGAGCCGATGCTGCGCCCGACCTTCCTCGATCATCAGCACGACGCGCAGACCTTCGCCGAATGCGATGACTTCCTGCTGGGCCGCGATCTGCTGGTGGCCAGCGTGGTCGAGCCTGGCGCCCGCCAGCGTGAGGTGTGGCTGCCGGATAATCAGGCCGGATGGTACGATTTCTACAGCCACCAGTGGTTCGCCGGCGGCCAGTGGGTCACCCTCGACGCGCCGCTGGAAACGCTGCCGCTGCTGGTGCGCGCCGGGGCCGGACTGCCGCTCAGCGAGCGCATCCACCATGTTGCTGCGCAACAGGACGATCGCCGCGAACTGCAGCTGTTCCCGCTGAAAGGCGTCGGAACCACTTCGGGTCTACTGTTTGAGGATGACGGCGAAAGCTGGGGCTATAAACAGGGCGATGCGCTGTGGCTGGAGTGGGAAATGGCGTGCGACAGCAGCACTATCAACCTGAAGGTCAACGCCCGCGGCAATTATCGCCCGGCGTGGAAAGCGCTGAAGCTGTCATTACCGGCGGGAGAAAAACGCAAACTGCTGGTGAATGGCGTCGAAGGAACGGAGTGGAGGCTCTGAGCATATGCCGGGCGGCGGCTTACGCCTCGCCCGGCCTGGATTTAATAATGTTCCCGGATGGCGCTACGCTAATCCGGGCTACAAACTGGTGGCCTCAAAATCCCCGGTGGCGCTACCGCTTACCGGGGCTACAGCACTGTGCGGTTTGGTAGCCCGGGTAACGGACAGTTTCAGTAACCATGGGTACAAGATAGAGCACTTAAGCTCACAATGGCACGGACCGTAGGCCGGATAAGGCGCAGCCGCCATCCGGCGCGAAAGTGGCTCTTTACACGCGGTTATTGCCCGGCGGCGCTACGCTTGCGCGGGCCTACAGATCACATGCCAGGCGTAGCCCGGGTAAGGCGTAGCCGCAACCCGGGTAACGAAGCGGGATTACTCGATACCTTTGCTGCGCAGGTAGTCTTCGTAGTTGCCGCTGAAGTCGATCACCCGTTCCGGGGTAATCTCCAGCACGCGGGTGGCCAGCGAGCTGACGAACTCACGGTCGTGGGAGACGAAGATCAGGGTACCCTGATACATCTCCAGCGCCATGTTCAGCGATTCGATGGATTCCATATCCAGGTGGTTGGTCGGTTCATCCATTATCAGGATGTTTGGCTTCTGCATCATCAGCTTACCAAACAGCATGCGGCCCTTCTCACCACCGGACAATACTTTCGCCGGCTTCTTGATGTCATCCTGGCTAAACAGCAGTCGACCAAGGATACTGCGCACCGCCTGCTCGTCGTCGCCTTCCTGTTTCCACTGGCTCATCCACTCGAAGACCGTCAGGTCGTTTTCGAACTCGTACTCATGATCCTGCGCATAGTAGCCGAGTTGCGCGTTTTCAGACCATTTCACGGTGCCGTTGTCCGGCTGCAGTTCACCCACCAGGGTTTTCAGCATCGTGGATTTACCCACGCCGTTGGCGCCCAGAATGGCAATCTTCTCGCCCACTTCCAGCAGCAGGTTGACGTTTTTGAACAGCGGACCGTCTTCAAAGCCTTTGGTGAGGGCTTCCACTTCCAGCGCGTTACGGAACAGTTTCTTATCCTGCTCGAAGCGGATAAACGGGTTCTGACGGCTGGAGGCTTTGACCTCTTCCAGCTTGATTTTGTCAATCTGACGCGCGCGCGAGGTGGCCTGACGCGATTTAGAGGCGTTGGCGCTGAAGCGGCTAACGAAGGACTGCAGGTCGGCAATCTGCGCTTTTTTCTTGGCGTTGTCCGCCAGCAGACGTTCACGCGCCTGGGTGGCCGCCGTCATGTATTCGTCGTAGTTGCCCGGATAGACGCGCAGCTCGCCGTAGTCCAGATCCGCCATGTGGGTGCAAACCATGTTCAGGAAGTGACGGTCGTGCGAGATGATAATCATGGTGCTGTCGCGGTCGTTCAGCGTCTGCTCCAGCCAGCGAATGGTGTCGATGTCCAGGTTGTTGGTCGGTTCATCGAGCAGCAGAATGTCCGGGTTAGAGAACAGCGCCTGCGCCAGCAGGACGCGCAGCTTCCAGCCTGGGGCGACTTCGCTCATCGGGCCGTAATGTTGTTCAACCGGAATGCCCACGCCCAGCAGCAGTTCGCCCGCGCGCGCTTCAGCAGAGTAGCCATCCATTTCGCCATATTTCACTTCCAGGTCGGCCACTTTATAGCCATCTTCTTCGCTCATCTCGGCGAGGGAGTAGATGCGATCGCGCTCCTGCTTCACTTCCCACAGCTCGCCGTGGCCCATAATGACCGTATCCAGCACGGTGAACGCTTCAAAGGCGAACTGATCCTGACGCAGCTTACCGATGCGCTCGTTCGGGTCGAGAGAAACGTTGCCCAGCGTCGGTTCGAGATCGCCGCCGAGGATCTTCATAAAGGTCGATTTACCGCTGCCGTTGGCGCCGATCAGACCATAACGGTTGCCGCCGCCAAATTTAACGGAGATATTTTCGAACAGCGGCTTACTGCCAAACTGCATGGTAACGTTGCTGGATACTAGCACGGGGATATCCTGAAAAAAGAGTATGAGGGGTGTGATACAGCAGACATTATGCCAGTAAATGACGCACTTTTCACGGTCTGCGGTAAATTCCGCCGCGGCGCTTGTGCTAAGGTCTTTGTCAGATGCGCCAGAGACCTGCGCGCAAACCGTTATTCTGTACGTGATGATGAGGAGCCCCATGACCACCAGCCAACCGCGACATCCGGCCTTTTTATCCCTGCAGGGCGGCATTAATTTTCGCGACCTGGGCGGCCAGCGCGCCGCCGACGGACGCCGGGTACGCAGCGGCAAGCTGCTACGCTCCGGTGCGCTAAACCGGCTAACGGCAGAGGATCTCGACCACCTGGATACCCTGCCGCTCAGCCGGGTGCTCGACTACCGCGACCCCGGTGAAGTACAGCGCACGCCGGACAAACTGAGCCCGCTCACCCACTATCTCAACGCGCCGGCCAATCCGCCGATCGGCGAGGTCAACGCGAAGGTCACCGAGCTGAATGCCGCCACCCTTAATGCGCTGAACGGCGAGCAGTTTATGCTGCAACTCTATCGCCAGCTGCCGTTTAACAATCCGGCCTATCGCCAGCTCGCCGCATGGCTGACGACCCCTTTCGACGGCGCCTTGCTGCAACACTGCGCGGTCGGTAAAGATCGCACCGGCGTCGGCTGCGCGTTAACCCTGTTCGCCGTCGGATGCGACAGCGAGACGGTGATGGAGGAGTATCTCCTTACCCATGGCATGCTGACGCAGGTGGAGGCCTGGATGCTGGAGATGCTCGGCAACGACCTGACGGCCCAGGGGCGCCAGAGCCTGGCGGACATCCTGACGGTGAAAGAGTCCTATCTCGCCGCCGCGCTGTCGGCTATTCAGCAGCGCTATGGCAATGTCGACGCCTGGCTGGCGGAAGAGTACCAACTGACCGCCCCGGTCCGCGCGGCGCTGCAGGCCCGGCTGCTGGAAGACTAACCCTCGTCGCCCCGAACGCCAGGGCGCGGCAGCCGAGGCGACAGGGAAAAAAATGTGATTTCGTACACATCTGATTTACCTGTTCAGCGGAATGCACATATAATGCGCTCCCATCTACTGTCTCAATCATTAACAAAGGCCTGTGTGGCGTTGATTTCGCACACGACATTAAAAACTATGAAATTATCTACACTCTTAGCGGCAGCCTTCGCCATCGTAGGCTTTTGCAATACAGCGTCTGCTGTCACCTATCCTTTGCCAACCGATGGCAGCCGTTTGGTTGGTCAGAACCAGGTCATCACCATTCCGGATGATAACAAGCAGCCGCTGGAATACTTCGCGGCGAAATATCAGATGGGGCTTTCCAACATGCTGGAAGCCAACCCGGGGGTGGATACCTATCTGCCGAAGGGCGGTAGCGTCCTGAACATCCCTCAGCAGCTGATCCTGCCGGATACCGTCCATGAAGGGATCATCATCAACAGCGCCGAAATGCGTCTGTACTACTACCCGAAAGGCACTAACACCGTGATTGTTCTGCCGATCGGTATCGGCCAGTTAGGCAAAGACACGCCAATCAACTGGACCACCAAAGTCGAACGTAAGAAGGCTGGCCCGACCTGGACGCCGACCGCCAAGATGCATGCAGAATACGCTGCCGCCGGCAACCCGCTGCCAGCCGTCGTACCGGCCGGTCCGGATAACCCGATGGGCCTGTACGCGCTGTATATCGGCCGTCTGTACGCCATCCACGGTACCAACGCTAACTTCGGTATCGGCCTGCGCGTGAGCCATGGCTGCGTACGTCTGCGCAACGATGACATCAAATTCCTGTTTGAGAACGTGCCGGTCGGCACCCGCGTGCAGTTTATCGATGAGCCGGTAAAAGCCACCACCGAGCCGGACGGCAGCCGTTACATCGAGGTTCACAACCCGCTGTCGACCACCGAAGCGCAGTTCCAGGGCGGCGAGATCGTGCCGATCACCCTGACTCAGCCGGTACAGGCGATCACCAGCCAGTCTGATGTCGATCAGAACGTGGTCGAGCAGGCTATCCAGAACCGCTCCGGTATGCCGGTGCGTCTGAACTAAGTTCTGCATGACAAGAAAAACGGCGGGCCTGATGCCCGCCGTTTTTTTTATCGGTGTTGTGCCGGGCTGCGGCTGACGCCTTGCCTGGCGACTGAACCTGACAACACCCTGGCTCTGCTAAGCGCTGCGCCAACCGGGGCCCCCGGTCTAGCCGTTATTCACCAGAATAATCCCGCCGTGGTCGTAGCGATAGTGGCAGTGGGCGTACTCCAGCGGCGTGCCGTCTTCCAGATAGATAACCTGCTCCACCTCCAGCACCGGATCGGTGGGCTCGCAGTGAAGATGCTGTTTATCCAGTTCATCCGGCTTCATCGCCCGCACCACGCGGTAAGATCCCATCAGCTTCAGCCCCAGCGTCTCCTGGATATAGCGAAACACCGAGCTTTCCAGATGGCTTTTATTGAGCCCCGGCACCAGCCCCACCGGCATGACCGTCAGATCCAGCGACACCGGTTCCCCGTTGAGCAACCGCAGGCGAACAAAGTCATACACCGGGGCATCAGCGTCGATCAGCAGCGAACTCTGCTCCTTGTCAGTGGGAAAACGCACCTCAAAGCGCACCACTTCGCTTTGTACCTCGCCAAGATGCTCCCAGGTTTTGGTGGCGCCGAAATAGTCGCTGCCGGGCAGCTCCCACTGCGACAGCTGAAGGAAATTTTTCCGCACAAAGGTGCCCTGCCCTTTGCGGGTATAGATCAGCCCTTCGACGATTAACTGGCGCATCGCCTGCTGGATGGTCATCCGGCTGGTGCTGAACTCTGCCGCCAGCGCAAACTGGTCAGGTAACGGCGCGCTGGCAGGATACTGCTGGCTGATGATCCGTTTTTTTATTTCCCGCGCGATTTGCAGATACTTCGCCGTCATTCCCCGGTCCTTATACATTCAGTGAGTGGCTGGCGGGCAGGATCCACGGCCTGACCGCCAGAACACCATTACATCACGTCGCCATTGCTGTGGATCACCTGCTTCAGCCACGCATAGCTCTTCTTCGGCACCCGCCGCAGATCCTTGAGGTCATGGTTCTCGCGATTGACGTAGACCACGCCGTAGCGCTTACGCATATCGCCCTGCGAGCTGAGGATGTCGATTAATCCCCAGCCGAGATAGCCGATCACCTGCGCCCCATCCTCAAACATGGCCGCTTTCATGGCGTTGATATGGTCGCGATGGTAGGCGATGCGGTAATCGTCGGCAACCGGATGTTCACCGTCCCACGACTCAATCACCCCGATGCCGTTTTCAATCGGGAAAACCGGCAGGCGCCAGTCGTTATAATAGCGGGTGATGATGGTCCGGAAGCCCAGCGGATCGATCTGCCAGTTCCATTCTGTCGCGTTCAGGAACGGGTTATCCTGATTGCCAAACAGCATGTAGTTGTTAACCGCCGTTCCCGGCGGGATCGCGTCGCTGTTCAGCGTCCGGCTGGCGTAATAGCTGAACGCCAGATAATCGACCTTCACCGTCGCCATCAGCGCGAGATCCTCCGGACGATAGATATCATCGAACCCTTCGGTGGCGACAAAATGCATCACTTCCGGGCTATAGCCCTCCCCGGCGTAAGCCCGCAGCAGGTTCTGGTTTAAAAACTCGTCCAGCTGCTGGGCGCACAGGATATCGCGTGGTTTGCAGGTCGCCGGATAAACCAGGGCGTGGGCCAGCATCCCGCCCATCAGACACTGCGGCTTCGTCTGATGCAGGTGATCGGTCAGATGGACGTGCGCCATCATCACATGATGCTGGATCAGGTACAGCTCGCGCAGGGTCTTCTCCCCCTGCAGGTAGCCGGAAATCAGAAACGCTTCCGGCGAATGGTACAGATTCTGTTCATTAAAGGTGAGCCAGTATTTCACCTTGTCGCCATAGCAGGCGATCATCTTCTGGCCATAGCGAATAAAGGCGTCCATCACCCGGCGGTCGGTAAATCCGTTGTAGCGCTCCGCCAGCGAGAGCGGCATATCGAAGTGGTACAGGCAGATCATCGGCTCGATGCCGCGGGCGATCAGTTCATCAATAAACTGATGGTAGAAGGCGATTCCCTCTTCATTGAACTCGCCGTCTCCCTCAGGGCACACCCGGCTCCAGGCGATCTGAAAACGGTAGCAGTTCATGCCCAGATCCTGCATCAGATCGAAATCTTCCCTAAAGCGATGATAGGAGTCGGTCGCCACCTTCCAGTCGGAAGCGAATTCTGCCGGTTGCCGGATATCGTACACCGACATCCCCTTGCCGCCCTCGTTCCACGCCCCCTCCGTCTGCATGCTGGAGACGGAATTACCCCATAAGAAATCTGCCGGTAGTCTGTTGTTCATCCTGCGCCTCGATATATGACTAGTCATTTAAATTTCATGACTAGTCATATATCGAAAAGCGAACGGATGCGCAAAGCCAGGGATCGTTTTCTGTGAGCCGGGCAAAAAAAAGATCGCCCCGGAGGGCGATCCTGTCGAACGACGTGGAGGGCGGCAGACTGCTGCGGAAATCAGGCGCAGAGTTTGAAGAGCCAATAGCCGGTGAGAGCCGCCCACAGCAGCATGGGAATGGAGTAGAGATGGAAACGCCACCAGATCCGCCGATCGCCAGCCATGCGCAGGGCGATGATATTGGCCAGCGAGCCCGGCAGCAGACCAAAGCCCCCCACGTTAACCGCCCAGGCGAGCAGGATCGAAGGTGGGACATAGTTGAGCAGCAGAATAGTCGAGGGCACATTGCTGATCACCTGCGACAGGCCGATGGCGGTCAGCCACAGCCCACCGCCGGAGAGCGTCCCGACCCCGCTCAGCACCTGGTGCAGCGCCGGAAGCTGGGTCAGCAGATGGACGTCGATAAACATCACCATAAACACCAGCAGCAGCGACCAGTCAACATGGACGATCACCGCCCGGGCCAGCGCCAGAAAGCCCAGCAGCACCAGCGCCAGTCCCCACAGCGCCTGATCCATCTCCAGCGCCGTCAGGAACACCAGATAGAGCCCCAGACAGCTCCAGACGAGCTTAGGCTGCCACGATGGCGCCATATCGCTGCTCTGGTAGGTAAGCCGCTTTGCCGGGAAACAGAACCAGCACAGCGCCAGCAGGGTCAGCATCATTGCCGCCGCCAGGGGCAGCATCTGGCCGATAAACCCAGGGAAAGAGAGACCGGAGCGTCCCCACAGCAAGATGTTCTGCGGGTTGCCGATCGGCGTCAGCAGCGACCCGGCGTTCACCGCCAGCGCTTCGAAAATAATCAGCCGGTTTACCGGGATGGCGCACCACTTCTTCAGGGTCAGGGTCAGGGGCACCACAATAAACAGCGCGACGTCGTTGGTGAGGAAGGTGGACAGCAGCGCCGCCGCCAGCACCATAAACATAGCCAGCTGACGCTCGGTGACAAAGCGGCGGGCCATTTTACGCCCCAGCACGTCAAAATAGCCGCTCAGTTCAATCCCCTTGGTCAACAGCATCAGGCCGCTGAGGGTGATGATGGTATGCCAGTCAATGGCCGCCGGCCAGCTTGCCGGGACAAACGGCACCATCACGCTGAGCACGCAGGCGATAATCAGCAGCAGATGGAGAAAACGATCGCGCAGCAGCGACTGGACGAAGGGAAGAGTCATGCTTCCTGAGATCCCTGTGTTTGGGTAAATTTCAGGAACATCGCCAGCGTCTCTTCGCTCACGTGATGCTCCATCCCTTCGGCATCACGACGGGCGATCTCCGGACTGACGCCGATCGCCAGCAGGAAGTTCTCCACGATTTGATGGCGCTCGCGGCTCTCCTGGGCCAGCTTCTCACCCTCCGCGGTCAAGAATATGCCGCGCCACGGGATCTGTTCGATAAGGCCGACGCTGGCCAGCCGTTTGAGCATCTTGGCGACGGTGGGCTGCGAGACTCCCAGCCGGGCGGCCATATCCACCTGACGCGCCTCGCCCACCTCGCGGATGAGGTCGGAAATCAGTTCAACATAGTCGTCAATCAGCTCGCGCCGATGCGCTTCCCGCACCTGGCGGAACCCTTCAACGTGCTCTTCAACATTTACTAACTGCGTCACTTTTTTTGTTATTGGCTTACCTGCGCGACGGTTCATTGTGCTTCCTCATTCGTGTGACGCGTCAAGCATCATATAAAAAGATCCACATTGTAATGGATTGCGCCAAGAGCACAAAAATTTAACGTTTTAGCCATAGCTATAAAATATAGCCTGTGCTATATCTGTATATAATGCAAACATCCATCAGGGAGTGATGGAGCGAACAGGCAGGAGGAGAGCAGATGAACGAATTCAAGAGGTGCTTAAACGTGTTCAGCCATTCACCCTTTAAAGTACGCTTAATGCTGCTCGGTATGCTGTGCGAAATGATCAACGGTAAACCGCAGCAGGACAAACCCCATCGCTAAGGCGGCGTCGCGGTACGCCGCTTCATTTTTCCGTCATCATCTGCCGCTAAACTGACCGGTTTATCCCGTTTCCCCCACCTTTTTTCAAGTTTTGTAAGCGTCCTCGCAAAACAATCTGTTATGTCTGGTTGACCTTACCATTTACAAGCCCTATCTTTGCACAGCCCTGCCACATTCGCGGCTCGCAGAGACCCTCTTCACGCACTGTCCAGCAGGTTTTACCCCTTGAAGCCAGGGGATGCGCATGGCCTCTTTTTGATTGTTTACTATGAATGTCACCACCCTGAAAGATACGCTGGTCGCCCGCCGACTGGCACTGAACCCATGGACAGGATTCTACTTTTTACAATCGCTGTTGATTAACCTGGCGCTGGGCTATGAATTTAGCCTGCTCTATACCGTGGCATTTACCTGCGTGTTACATCTTCTGTGGCGTGCCTTTCCGCGCGTGCAGAAAGGAGTGGTCGGCGCTTATTCACTGCTGGCGGCCCTCTACTACCCGTTTGGCCAGGCTTACGGCGCGCCCAACTTCAATACCTTGCTGGCGCTGCACGCCACCAACATGGAAGAGTCCACGGAAATCCTCACCATCTTCCCGTGGTACAACTATCTGCTGGCGGTATTTATCTTCGCGCTGGGGATCATCGCGGTCCGCCGCAAGATCGTCGAGCAGACCCGCTGGGGAAAAATGGAGACCCTGGGCCTGCTGTTCAGCATCGGGATCTTTTTTCTCCAGCCGGTGCAAAATCTCGCCTGGGGCGGTGTATTCAAGGTAATCGATACTGGTTACCCGGCCTTCCGTTTTGTCAAAGACGTGGTGGTGAATAATAACGAGGTGCTGGACGAGCAGGCGCGGATGGCACAGCTGGCCGGCATGAAAGATAGCTGGCACGTGCTGGCGGTGAAGCCGAAGTACCATCTCTATGTGGTGGTGATCGGTGAAAGCGCCCGCCGCGACGCCCTCGGCGCCTTCGGTGGCCACTGGGACAACACGCCGTTTGCCAGCTCGGTGAACGGGTATCTGTTTAACAACTACGTCGCCGCCAGCGGCTCGACGCAAAAATCCCTCGGCCTGACCCTTAACCGGGTGGTCGATGGCAAACCGCAGTTTCAGGATAACTTTGTCACCCTCGCCAACCGCGCCGGTTTCCAGACCTGGTGGTTCTCCAACCAGGGGCAGATCGGCGAGTACGACACCGCTATCGCCAGTATCGCCAAACGGGCGGATGAAGTGCAGTTCCTGAAAAACGGCGATTTCGAAGCCAATAAAAACACCCAGGACGAGCAGTTACTGAAGCTGACCGAGCAGGTGCTCTCCACCCAGCGCACCCAGCCGCAGCTGATTGTTCTGCATCTGATGGGCTCGCACCCGCAGGCCTGCGACCGGACCAAAGGCAAATATACGGTTTTCGTCCAGTCGAAAGAGACCTCCTGCTATCTCTACAGCATGACGCAAACCGATACCCTGCTGGCTAAGCTCTACAGCCAGTTGCAAAATTCCGGCGACACCTTTTCCCTGACCTACTTTTCCGATCATGGTCTGGCGTTCAAGGAGCGAGGCAAAGAGGTGCAGTATCTGGCGCACGACGATAAGTTCCAGCAGAACTTCCAGGTGCCGTTTATGGTGCTCTCCAGCGATGACAAAGCGCATAAAGTCATTAAGGCGCAGCGCTCGGCGAATGATTTCCTCAGCTTCTTCTCGCAATGGACCGGCATCAAGGCGGCGGAAATCGCCCCGCGCTATCGGTTTATCTCTGAGCAGAAGGCCGGCCCGGTGTATATCACCAACTTCCAGCTGCAGAAGGTGGACTATTCACACCTCGGCAGCGATGAGTTCACCATCAACTAAAACGACGCGGTCAGCGCCGGCCAACCGGCCGGGCTGGCGGTCAGCAGGCAAAAAAAAATCCGCCCCAGGAGGCGGATTTTTTATATCACCGGAGTGATTAGAAGCGGTAACCCACGCCAGCGATCCAGGTGCCGACGTCAACGTTACGAATACGAGACTGCTCGTAGGAGAAGTCCAGGGCAACGTTTTCGATCGGGTTGAACTGCAGACCAGCACCGTAGGAGAAACCGTAGTCGCTCATATCGGATTTATTAGGGAAGTTGTTGTTCTGGAATTTACCGTAACCAACACCCACTACGCCGTAGATGCTTGCCCAGTCGTTCAGACGGTAAGCCGGACCAGCGGTGATGCCGTAGTACTGACCTTTGTTGTAAGTACCGTTGCTGTTATTATCCTTTTCGGTGTAGGTGAAGGAACCGATAACGCCCAGCGGGTTGTTATCTTGCTCGTAACGGTATTTCAGGTTGAAACCGCCAGCTTTGTTCGCTTTACCCTGCATGTCGCTCTGCGCGTAACCGCCGGTTACGGTAGAAGTTGCAGCAAATGCAGTGGTACCTACGGATGCAGCCAGAACAACGGCCAGTGCTGAAAGACGTGCAATTTTATTCATAACCACCTCAAATGTGTTTCTAATAAGTCCTAAGCCTTAAATATATCAAAAACTTTTGGGAAACTCTTTGGAGTTTACATTGTCTAACATACTTTTTCATGTAACCAAAAGTTTCCATATTTCTATAACAATATGGAAAACAAGAGTTTTTGGCGTTAACTTACAGTTTAACGCTCATTAAGAAATTCGCAAGCATCCAGATTAATCCTAATCACCTGGTGAATTTCTCAGCAACTTTCGCCATTGTACTGTTTTTGCCCCTGTTTTTTTCAACATTAGCTCAACCGCCAGCAGCTAATTCCAGTACACTGGAACTTTTACCCCTTTTGACAAAAATTGACAGGAGAAAGGATGCCCGGTCCATCCCGAAAAGCGGCGGCATGGTTGCCGATAGTGGTGATTTTAATCGCTATGACCTCGATTCAGAGCGGCGCATCGCTCGCCAAATCGCTGTTCCCGGTGGTCGGCGCCCCGGGGGTTACCGCCCTGCGCCTGGCGCTCGGGACGCTGATCCTGGTGGTGGTGTTCAAGCCCTGGCGGCTACGTTTCTCTCCGGCGCAGCGCGTGCCGCTGCTGCTGTACGGCCTGGCGCTCGGGGCGATGAACTATCTGTTTTATTTATCCCTGCAGCGTATTCCGCTCGGCGTGGCGGTGGCCCTCGAGTTTACCGGCCCGCTGGCGGTGGCGCTTTTCGGCTCGCGCCGCCCCCTGGATTTTGTCTGGGTGGCGCTGGCGATCCTCGGGCTGTGGTATCTCCTGCCGCTGGGGCAGAACGTGGCGCAGGTGGATTTAACCGGCGCGCTGTTCGCTCTCGGCGCCGGGGCCTGTTGGGCGGTCTATATTCTGACCGGCCAGCGCGCGGGCGAGGAGCATGGTCCAGCCACGGTGGCGATGGGGTCGCTTATCGCCTCGCTGGTCTTTGTCCCGTTAGGTATGGCGCAAGCCACCGATACGCTGTGGCAATGGTCGCTGCTGCCCCTGGGGCTGGGGATTGCCATTCTCTCCACCGCACTCCCCTACTCTCTGGAGATGATGGCCCTGACGCGCCTGCCGACGCGCACCTTCGGTACGCTGATGAGCCTCGAGCCGGCGCTAGCCGCCCTGTCCGGTATGATCTTCCTTGGCGAAACCCTGAACCTCTCCCAGACCCTGGCGCTGGGCGCCATTATCATCGCCTCAATGGGCGCCACGCTGACCATGCAGCGGCAGAGCAAAATCAAGCAAGTCGATATCAATTAACATTCTGTTACGGCGGCGGCCCGCGCCAGTTGCGGGCCTGCCAGCCTTCGCTAACCTTCTGATTGGACTTGTTTTTTCAAATAGCCAACCACTTTGCGCTATCGGAGTGATATGGCCTGCCGATGCCTCATACTTTAAAACCCTTGCTATACTTAGTCCCGAAGTTACCTGGGACAACGCTCCACATCATTCAGTTTTGAAGTGTGACGAGCATCAATATCAAGAGGATATGAAACGATGAGTACCGCTAAACTGGTTAAATCAAAAGCATCTAATCTGGTCTATACCCGCAACGATGTCGCTGACAGCGAAAAGAAAGCGACCATTGAGCTGTTGAATCGCCAGGTGATCCAGTTCATTGACCTGTCCCTTATCACCAAGCAGGCACACTGGAATATGCGCGGTGCGAACTTTATCGCCGTGCACGAAATGCTGGACGGTTTCCGTACTGCGCTCACTGAGCATCTGGATACCATGGCGGAGCGCGCCGTGCAGCTGGGCGGCGTCGCCCTGGGCACCACTCAGGTGATCAACAGCAAAACCCCGCTGCAGAGCTACCCACTGGATATCCATCATGTTCAGGATCACCTGAAAGCGCTGGCTGACCGCTACGCGGTAGTGGCTAACGATGTGCGCAAAGCGATCGGCGAAGCTAAAGACGAAGATACTGCAGATATCTTCACCGCCGCTTCCCGCGACCTGGATAAATTCCTGTGGTTTATTGAAGCGAATATCGAGTAAGGCTTTGCCGTCGGCCGCAGCGCGGTCGACGGCGCCTTTGCTTTTTCTACCCAGCCCTTGTTGTTTTCCCCTCCTCCTTTTTCCCTCACCCGCTGGCCTTGCACCATTTCAGGGCGTCAAATTGATGAAAATGCGCACAAAAGTAAAACAATTGTAATAATCACCTCACACAATCGTTACGGCGAGATTGTTTTCCCATCAGGGTTTGCGCTAAAAATGGGCTCGTAATTCAGCGACCTCAGGATGCACCAAAATAACGCCCCGTTATGGTGCACTCTTTGCCTGAAACGATCGATATTGTGCAACGGCTACCGCTTCGTTTGTTGAAAAACAACAGCTTGTAAAAGTGGCACGATTTTTTCATTAGGCTAGTCGTTCTCGCAGGGGATCGTCCCGTGGATATAAAAGGAAATGCTATGAAGTCTGTATTTAAAGTTTCACTGGCTGCACTGACCCTGGCTTTTGCGGTTTCTTCCCATGCCGCCAATAAGACCCTGGTTGTCGCCACCGATACGGCGTTCGTCCCGTTCGAATTTAAGCAAGGCGATAAGTATGTGGGTTTTGACGTTGACCTGTGGGCGGCCATCGCCAAAGAGCTGAAGCTCGACTACACCCTGAAGCCAATGGACTTCAGCGGCATTATCCCGGCGCTGCAAACCAAAAATATCGATCTGGCGCTGGCGGGGATCACCATTACCGACGAGCGTAAAAAAGCCATCGACTTCTCTGACGGCTACTACAAGAGCGGCCTGCTGGTGATGGTCAACGCCAATAATAACGACATCAAAGATGTGAAAGATCTGAACGGCAAAGTGGTCGCGGTGAAGAGCGGCACCGGCTCCGTTGACTACGCGAAAGCCAATATCAAAACCAAAGATCTGCGTCAGTTCCCGAATATCGATAACGCCTACATGGAGCTGGGTACCGGCCGCGCGGATGCGGTCCTGCACGATACGCCGAACATCCTCTACTTCATCAAAACCGCGGGCAACGGCAAATTCAAAGCGGTAGGTGAATCACTGGAAGCGCAAAACTACGGTATCGCCTTCCCGAAAGGCAGCGACGAGCTGCGTGAGAAAGTGAACGGTGCGCTGAAAACGCTGCGCGAGAACGGCACCTACAACGAAATTTATAAAAAATGGTTCGGCACTGAACCAAAATAATAAAAACGTACATCGCCGGGCGCAGTCCCGGCGACTTCACAACGGTCTTCCGGCACAGACGTTGCGGGAGACAGTATTTTGGCGGAGGCTTTCCTCTGCTCTCGACACGGTAACAGGAACGTATTATGCAGTTTGACTGGAGTGCCATCTGGCCCGCCATTCCGATTTTGTTGGAAGGCGCCAAAATGACGCTGTGGATTTCCGTCCTCGGCCTGGCCGGCGGCCTGATCATCGGTCTGGTGGCCGGTTTCGCCCGCTGTTTCGGCGGCTGGATCGCCAACCACATCGCGCTGGTGTTTATTGAAATCATTCGCGGCACCCCGATTGTGGTGCAGGTTATGTTCATCTACTTTGCGCTGCCGATGGCCTTTAGCGACCTGCGCATCGACCCCTTCTCCGCAGCGGTAGTGACCATCATGATTAACTCGGGCGCCTATATCGCGGAAATTACCCGCGGCGCGGTGCTCTCCATTCATAAAGGCTTCCGCGAAGCGGGCCTGGCGCTGGGCCTGTCGCGTCGCGAAACCATTCGCCACGTGATCCTGCCGCTGGCGCTGCGCCGCATGCTGCCGCCGCTGGGCAACCAGTGGATCATCAGCATCAAGGACACCTCGCTGTTCATCGTCATCGGCGTCGCCGAACTGACCCGTCAGGGACAGGAGATCATCGCCGGCAACTTCCGCGCGCTGGAAATCTGGAGCGCCGTTGCCGTGATCTACCTGATCATCACCCTGGTCCTGAGCTTTATTTTGCGTCGTCTTGAAAGAAGGATGAAAATCCTGTGATTGAATTTAAAAACGTCTCCAAGCACTTTGGCCCGACCCAGGTGCTGCACGATATCTCTCTGAAAATCAATCAGGGTGAAGTGGTGGTCATTATCGGCCCGTCCGGCTCCGGTAAATCGACGATGCTGCGCTGCATCAATAAACTGGAAGAGATCACCAGCGGCGATCTGATTGTCGATGGCCTGAAGGTCAACGATCCGAAGGTGGACGAACGTCTGATTCGTCAGGAAGCCGGGATGGTGTTCCAGCAGTTTTACCTGTTCCCGCACCTCACAGCGCTGGAAAACGTGATGTTTGGCCCGCTACGGGTACGCGGCGCCAGCAAGCAGGCGGCGGAGAAGCTGGCGAAAGATCTGCTGGCGAAAGTCGGTCTGGCAGAGCGCGCGCATCACTATCCGTCTGAACTCTCCGGTGGCCAGCAGCAGCGTGTGGCCATCGCCCGCGCGCTGGCGGTGAAGCCGAAGATGATGCTGTTTGATGAGCCCACCTCCGCGCTCGACCCGGAACTGCGTCATGAAGTGCTCAAGGTGATGCAGGATCTGGCGGAAGAGGGCATGACGATGGTGATTGTGACCCACGAAATCGGCTTTGCCGAAAAAGTGGCCTCGCGCCTGATCTTTATCGACAAGGGACGAATTGCCGAAGACGGCAACCCACAGGAGCTGGTGAACAACCCGCCAAGCCCGCGTCTGCGGGAATTCCTGCAGCACGTCGCCTGACCCACAACGGCTCTCTCCGTCGCGGAGAGAGCCGCTTTCCAGATTCCTCTTCCCTCCTCTTCCGCCATCGGCTTCTATACTTACCCGTTTACGTTGCAACGGAGGTGCCCATGCCGTGGATCCTGCTTTTGCTCGCTGCGCTGTTTATTCCCCCGCTTTCCGCCGCCGCCCTGCCCGGCGTGCCGACCGCTAATGCCGATAAAACCAGCGCCAGCGAACCCGATGTAGAACAGAAAAGAGCGGCCTATGCCGCGCTGGCCGACGTGCTGGCCAACGACTCCGCCCGCCAGGAGCTCATTGACCAGCTGCGTAAAGCGGCCGCCACGCCGCCGCCCGACAGCACCCCGACGCTGACGCCGCCGGCGGTGAAAGAAGAGACCACGGTGCTGGAGAACGTCACGCAGATCAGCCGGGAATATGGCGATGCGCTCTCATCGCGCTTCTCCCAGCTGTGGCGCAATATTACCGGCTCGCCGCATAAGCCCTTTAATCCGCAAACCTTTACCAGCGCCGCCTGGCATTTTTTACTGCTGGCCGGGCTGGTGTTTGCCTTCTGGTGGCTGGTACGCCTCGCGGCGCTGCCGCTGTATCGTAAAATGGGCGAATGGGGACGGCATAAAAACCGCGATCGCGGAAACTGGCTCCAGCTGCCGTTGACCATCGCCGGGGCGTTTATCATCGATCTGCTGCTGCTGGCGCTGACCCTGTTTATCGGTCAGCTGTTGAGCGATCGCCTGAATGGCGACAATCCTACTATCGCCTTCCAGCAGAGCCTTTTCCTCAACGCCTTCGCGCTGATCGAATTCTTTAAAGCCATCCTGCGGCTCATTTTCTGCCCGCGCATCCCGGCGCTCAGGCCCTTTAACCTCAGCGACGAGGCCGCCTCCTACTGGAGCCTGCGCCTGAGCGCCCTCAGCAGCCTGATCGGCTACGGCCTGATCGTCGCGGTGCCGATTATCTCCAACCAGGTGAATGTTCAGGTCGGCGCGCTGGCTAACGTCGTCATCATGCTGTGCATTACGCTGTGGGCGCTGTATCTGATTTTCCATAACAAAGCGGTGATTACGCAGGGGCTGATCCATCTGGCTGACCGCTCGCTCTCCTTCTTTAGCCTGTTTATCCGCGCCTTCGCTCTGATCTGGCACTGGCTGGCCTGCGCCTACTTTGTGGTGCTCTTTTTCTTTTCCCTGTTCGACCCGGGCAACAGCCTGAAATTTATGATGGGCGCCACCCTGCGCAGCCTGGCGATTATCGGCGGCGCGGCGCTGGTGTCCGGCATCCTGTCGCGCTGGATAGCCAAAACCATCACCCTCTCCCCTGCCACTCAGCGCAACTATCCTGAGCTGCAAAAGCGGCTGAACGGCTGGATCTCCGCGTCGCTGAAGGCAGCGCGTATTCTCACCGTCTGCGTCGCCATCATGCTGCTCCTGAGCGCCTGGGGGCTGTTTGACTTCCGCGAATGGCTGCACAACGATGCCGGGCAAAAAACGGTGGATGTGCTGATCCGTATCGCCCTTATCCTCTTCTTCTCCGCTATCGGCTGGACGGTGCTGGCCAGCCTGATCGAAAACCGGCTGGCCTCGGATATCCATGGCCGCCCGCTGCCCAGCGCACGGGCCCGGACGCTGCTGACGCTGTTTCGCAACGCGCTGGCGGTGGTGATCAGCACCATCACGGTGATGATTTTGCTCTCGGAGATTGGGGTCAATATCGCGCCGCTGCTGGCGGGCGCCGGGGCGTTGGGGCTGGCCATCTCGTTTGGCGCGCAAACCCTGGTCAAAGACATTATCACCGGCATTTTTATCCAGTTTGAGAACGGGATGAATACCGGCGACCTGGTCACCATCGGTCCCTTGACCGGCACGGTGGAACGGATGTCGATTCGCTCAGTGGGGGTGCGCCAGGATACCGGCGCTTATCACATTATCCCCTGGTCCTCGATCACCACCTTTGCCAACTTCGTGCGCGGCATTGGCTCGGTGGTGGCCAACTATGACGTCGACCGCCATGAGGATCTGGATAAAGCCAGTCAGGCGCTGAAGGCGGCGGTGGACGATCTGCTGGCCCAGGAGGAGATCCGCGGCCTGATCATTGGCGAACCGTCGTTCGCCGGGCTGGTGGGGCTGAGCAATACCGCCTTTACGCTGCGCGTCAACTTCACCACCCTGCCGCTGAAGCAGTGGACGGTGCGTTTTGCCCTCGACACCCAGGTGAAAAAGCACTTCGACCGCGCCGGGGTTCGCGCCCCGGTACAAACCTGGCAGCAGCTGCCGATGCCGGGCTCAGACAGCCCGGCCGCGGAGTAGCGTTAGAACGGACGGCGGCGTTTGGCGTCGTCCATAAAGCTCCAGGCGATAAAGCGGCTCTGCTTTTGCCCCTGGGCCATCTCTTTTTTCACCACTTTCACGGCCCCAACCTCGGTCAGCAGGCGGTAGAGCGGCGGCAGATTGTCGCCGCGCGACACCAGCGAGGTAAACCATTTCACCTGGCGGGCGAAGGCCTGACTTTCGCGGATCATCTGCGAGATAAAGGCCACTTCGCCTCCTTCGCACCACAGCTCCTGCTGCTGACCGCCAAAGTTAAGCCCGCTGTCGGCGCCGAGTCCGAGATTGCGGCGCTTGCGCTCACCGCCCGCCCGGGCGCTCTCTGCGGAGTCATGGAACGGCGGATTACACAGCGTGGCGTCATAGGTCTCGTTTTTGTGGATCACGCCGTGGAAGATAGCCTGGCTCTCTTTTTGCCGACGCAGACGGATCTGCCGGGTCAACCCCGGGTTGCCATTGACAATCGCCTGGGCGCTGGCGAAGGCTTCCGGACTGATTTCGCTGCCGGTAAAGCGCCAGCCGTACTCGTGAACGCCGATCAGGGGATAAATGAGGTTGGCGCCGGTGCCAATATCAAGGATCGTGGCTTGCTTCGGCACTTCGCCGCTGTCCCCGGCCAGCAGATCCGCCAGATGATGAATATAATCGGCCCGCCCGGGCACCGGCGGACAGAGAAAACCATCAGGAATGTCCCAGTGTTTGACCGCGTAGAAATGCGCCAGCAGCGCTTTATTCAACGCCTTTACCGCCTGCGGATTGGCAAAATCAATGGTCTGCTCACCCAGCGGATTGAGCGTAATGTATGCCTGCAGGTCAGGATGCGCCTGGCAGAGCGCGGGCAGGTCGTAGCGTTGATGGTGGCGGTTACGCGGGTGTAACCCCGGTTTCTGGGCTTTCATGACAATCTCCTTTGAACAGCCGCGTAAGATACCCGTTGACGGCCGCTCGGTAAATAAGGGAGTCTGGATATCTCCTTTATCCGTGACAGGTGCAGCATGTACTTTTATCAACCTTCGCAGGGCCACGGCCTGCCGCATGACCCGCTCAACGCAATAATCGGGCCTCGCCCGATAGGCTGGATCGCCTCGCAGGACGCCGAGGGCCAGCGTAATCTGGCGCCATACAGCTTTTTTAACTGCTTTAACTATCGCCCGCCGATCATTGGTTTCGCCAGCAGCGGCTGGAAAGACAGCGTGCGAAATATCGTCGAAACGAAGGAGTTCGTCTGGAACCTGGCGACGCGCCCGCTGGCCGCCGCGATGAACGAAACCTCCGCCTCGATCCCGCACCATGAGGATGAATTCGTGCGCGCCGGACTCACCGCCGCCGCCAGCCGCCTGGTCAAGACCCCCCGGGTGGCGGAGAGCCCGGTGAACTTTGAGTGCCGCCTGTCGCAATGTATTCAGCTCACCACCGCCGACGGCAACCTTGTCGATACATGGCTGGTGCTCGGCGAAGTGGTCGCCGTGCATATCGATGAATCACTGCTGGAGAACGGCATCTATCAAACCGCCCGCGCTCAGCCGATCCTGCGTGCCGGGGGGCCGAGCGCCTATTACAGTATTGATGACAGCCTGCGTTTTGACATGATCCGCCCGGATGCCCGCTAAATAATATCCCTGGCGCGGGGACCGCTACCCTGCGCCGGTTGCGGGCGAAACGCCTTGTTTTTGCATAAAAAATTCCCTACCGCGCGGGCTGGAAAGGCCTACACTTAAGCTATGTCCCATGCTGTTTATGAGGATATGCTGATGAAAATCACCTCGCTGCTGTTCGCCGCTGCGCTTGCCGCTCAGGCCGACGCGGCCTCTTCCCTGCCGCCGCCCCCCGTACTGCCCTATGACGGGCCGCTGCGTCCTGTCGGCACCGTCTCCGCCTCCGGGGCCCGCACCCTTGACGACCTGGTGGCCGCCCTCGCGGATAAGGCCCACCGTCGTGGGGCGATAGCCTGGCGGGTCAATGCCGCCAGCAGCGGTAACCGGCTGTACGGTTCAGCTATAATTTATCAATAACCTTTTTACAGGAGGCAGACAATGGCATCAGGTTGGGCAGGCGACGGCGCCGTACAGGATCAGATCGACAGCACCATTGACGATGCGGTGGCTCGCGCCCGCCGCGAGCTTCCGCACGGCGAAAGCAACAAATTTTGTGATGAATGCGGAGAGCCGATTCCGGAGGCGCGCCGACAGGCGATACCCGGGGTGAGATACTGCGTGAAGTGCCAGCAGGATAAAGATTTACATAACAATACATTTTCAGGATATAATCGTCGCGGTTCTAAGGATAGCCAGCTACGCTGACTTTCCTTTACCGTTCATGACAGCCTTTCGCATTATCTTTTCGCGCACACTTTTTGGCGATAAATGTCGCAATATGTGCCCTTAAGCGTGCCGGTCTCCCTCGCTCCGCCATCAGACAAAAAGAATGAGAAATAATTTATTAATAATCAGTAAATTATTAATCATTCAAAAAATTAGATGAAGACTGTGAATTTCCTTCGATTTTATCTCCCGCAAAAAAGCGTGATACTTATCACATCGACGGAACATCGTCCCCTGAACAGAACAACCTGCGAGAGATTAACTATGAAAAACATCAAATATGCTGCCGCTGCCATCGCTCTGACCGCCCTTTCCTTCGGCGCCTTTGCCGCCGAGCCGGTTACCCCCGCTCAGGCTGAAAGCATGAATAAGATCGGCGTGGTGTCTGCGCAAGGCGCAACCACGTTAGATGGTCTGGAAGCGAAACTGGCTGCTAAAGCCGAAGCCGCTGGCGCAACCGGCTATAGCATCACTTCCGCTAACACCAACAACAAACTGAGCGGTACCGCGGTTATCTATAAATAATCGCAGCTCAACCCTGTAAGCCACTGAATTAACCCTGAAAAGACCTTTAATACCCTTGCCTTGCCCGTCCGAGCCACCGGACGGGCTTTTTTTTATTCTGCCGAGCCAATCACCAGCAGTCGTTGACGCGGCTGAGCCCCTGCTCCAGGGTTGAGACCTCCCCGCAGGCCAGCAGACAGCAGGCAAGCTGGATCTTCAGCGAGTGGGGTACCGGTTCGACGCCGGCGACGCAGCGCTCGATCCAGCGCGCGGTCACTTCGGGATCTTTCGAGGCCGGCAGAATGACTTCCTCCGCCGCGGCCTCGGTCTGACGATCGCACAGCGCCCGCACGCCCTGGTCATCGATCAGGCTGATCTGCGGGCAGCGCTGCGGGTTGGCGTACACTTCGCCTTCGGTACCGTGCATCAGCAGCGCGCGGCCACCGGTCTCGCGAAAGAAGCTCGCCACCCTGGGAACATATTCCGGATGCGATACGCTGGAGAGACGTAACGCCTCCCCTTCGCCAAACGGCGTGGCCAGTTTGGCCAACGTATGGGCGCTGTTGCGCACGCCCATCCGCCAGCGCATCGCCAGCTGTTTCTCCAGCGGCGGGCAGAAGGCCCCCACCGGGATATATACCGGTTCATGCCCCTCCAGCTGCGCCTGAGCCTGGCCGGCATGCCGGGTAGCCGGAATGTCCAGCAGGGTAAAAATGGTCTCGGTCAGCACCCGGGTCGGATCGTGACTGACGCCGTGAACCACGACCGGAAACCCCAGCTTGTGCAGGAGCATCGCCAGCAGCGGCGTCAGGTTCGCCTGTTTGCGCGCGCCGTTGTAGCTGGGGATAACGATCGGCATCGGCTTGCCTGCCGGCGGGGTCAGGCGCAGAGTATGCTGCTGCATCGCGGCGTAAAAGCCTTTCATCTCCGCTTCGCCTTCGCCTTTGATGCGCAGGGCGATTAATATTCCCCCCAGCTCCAGCTCCGGCACCTCGCCGTTCAGCATCCGCGCGTAGAGCGCACGGGCGGTCTCTTCATCCAGGTCGCGGGCATGATTCTTACCGCGGCCCACCTCTTTTATAATTTTGCTGTACTCCATGGCTCCCCCTGTTGCGTCACGCGCCGGCGTCAACGACGTTTGCGGCCTGTCTGTTTTGCTGTCTGTTTTGCTTTACGTTTTACTATAACCTCCGGGACGCCCGGCTGCTCTATGGGAAAAACAGGTAACGCGTTCAGTAGACGCGCGCCGTAGTTTTTGGTCAACAGACGCTTATCGTAAATCACCACCTCTCCCCAGCAGTGATGGCTACGGATCAGACGCCCCACCTGCTGAATAAGATTAAAGGAGGCGCTGGGCAAACTCTGTACCTCGAAGGGATAACGATTGAGGCTTTTCAGCCATTCGCCTTCGGTGATCACTACCGGGCTGTCGATGGGCGGAAAGGCGATTTTATGGATATGCACCTGGCTTAACAGATCGCCTTTTAAATCGAGACCTTCGGCGAAGGACTGCAGGCCCACGAGCACGCTGCGCTCGCCGCTTTCCACCCGTTTGCGATGCAGCTCCACCAGCCGGTAGCGCGGCTGGTCGCCCTGCACCAGCAGCATCAGGCGCAGATCGGTCACATGCTCCAGGAAGCGATTCATTGCTCGCCCGCTGGCGAACAGCACCAGCATCCCGAGATGTTTCTTGCTCTCCACCTGCTGGCGAAAATAGGCCGCCATCTCGGCGATGTGCTGCTCTTCGTTATCCATCAGCGGTTCATAGCGCATTTGAGGAATAATAATTTTCCCCTGCTCTACGTGGTTGAACGGCGAATCCAGCGCCACGAAGCGGTCGCCCGCTTTCTCCTTCAGGCCGCTCATCTCCTGCAGGCGCGAGAAGCTGTTTAGAGAGCGCAGCGTCGCTGACGTCACCACGATATGCGGCACGCTGCGCCACAGCAGTCGTTCCAGCTGATCGCTGACGCGGATGCCGACGCAGTGGAACCAGACGTGGATCTGGCCGTCGCGCACCACCCGCGTCGCCCATTTGGTCACCGGCGCGCCAGAGGACTGCGCCAGCGACGCCAGACGCCACAGCTTGCTTTGGCTTTCAAACATGCCGAGGGCGCGGTTCATCTGCAGCAGCACCCGATGCAGGCGCACCACGTCATGGCTGCCGGTCTTTTCGCTGAGATCGTTAAGGAACAGCTCCGCCAGCCCGCGCAGCGTCTCGGTGAGCTTCGCCAGCCGCTGGCAGATCTCCATCACCTCCTGCGGCAGTTCGCCCATCGGGAAGCGATGCTCCGCTTCCTGACCGGCGGGCATATAGAGATTGAGAATATTATTCAACGACGCAATCAGCTCGAACAGCTCTTCGCAATGGCCGGCGAGCCGCTCCGCGTTGGCCAGCGGCGGCGTGGTTTTCGGGCGGAACTGCTCCATACAGGTAGCCACCAGCTTGCAGAACAGATCCAGCTGCAGGCGAAACCAGGGGGCGGTGATCTCGGCGCTCATCTCCAGCGCATCGCGGGCGACGTCCGGCAGATGATGGCCTTCGTCGAGGACCAGCAGCAGGTTTTTCGGCTCCGGCAGCACCGCCTCGCTCTCCATCGCCGCCATCACCAGCGCATGGTTGGCCACCACCACTTCCGCCTCCTGAATTTCCCGCCGCGCCACAAAGAACGGACACTCCCGATAGTAGTGGCAGTTGCGGTTCAGGCAGCTGGCCTTATCGGTGCTCAGCCGGCTCCACAGCCCATCGTCGATGGCTTTGTCGGTATGGTCGCGCAGCCCGTCCCAGCGGTAGCTGTCGAGATCCTGCTTCAGCGTCGCGCACAGCTTCTGCTCGGCCTGGTTGTTCGGGGTGAGATCGTCGTCGAGGAAGGCCAGCAGATCCTGCTGCGTCGGCTCGGTGCTGGCCAGCGCCGTCAGATTGCGCGGGCAGACGTAGCGTCCGCGACCGAAGGCGGCGGTGAAGCGCAGGTCGGGGATAATCTTGCGCAGCAGCGGCAGGTCTTTACTGTAGATTTGATCCTGCAGGGCGACGTTGGCGGTGCTGACCACCAGCGTTTTTTGTTCCTCACGGGCGATGGCAATGCCGGGGATCAGATATGACAGCGTTTTACCCACGCCGGTCGGCGCTTCGATAGCCAGATGCCGGCCCTCATCCCCGGCGAGGGTTTTCGCCACATCAGCGATCATCTGCCGCTGCGGGGGGCGGGGAATAAAGTCCGGGATCTGTTCCTGAAGCGCCTTATACCAGGCGGCGATTTGCGCTTTCAGCGCAGCGGTCAAAGCCATGAGAAAACCTGAATACTGTATAAACAGCCACTATTGTGCCATTTTTGCCCGCCCGGAGGTATTGCTTTCTGCTCAGTGTGGAAGCGTGCTCGACAAATAGTGTAATGGAAAGAAAAAGGCCCGCCGCCGCGTAGCGGACAGACGGGCCTGAGCCGTGCTTAACCGCATTCTCGCGGTCCGGGCATCAGCCTGTTATTCGCCAGCCGGTTTACGCGGGCGACG
This sequence comes from Klebsiella sp. GG_Kp146, assembly GCF_040061975.1. Classification (NCBI taxonomy): domain Bacteria; kingdom Pseudomonadati; phylum Pseudomonadota; class Gammaproteobacteria; order Enterobacterales; family Enterobacteriaceae; genus Klebsiella; species Klebsiella sp. GG_Kp146. The sequence continues at coordinate 11,441 of NZ_JBEAHA010000041.1, read as the reverse complement.
GCGGCGCGGCGGTTTGCCGTCCTGAGTGCGCGCTTTCGGCGCCTCGCCGTCCTGACGACGCGGGGCGCTGCTCTGGCTGCGCGGCTGTCCGCTGCGCCCCTGGCCCTGGCCGCCGCGTCCCTGACCCTGACCACGACCGCCGCCGCGCTGCTGGCGACCGTTCTGGATAGGCTCGGCTTTAATGGACGGATCCGGCTCATAGCCGGCAATCGCGATGCGCGGGATCTCTTTCTTCAGCAGGCGCTCGATATCGCGCAGCAGCTTGTGCTCATCCACACACACCAGCGACAAGGCTTCGCCGGTTGCCGCGGCGCGACCGGTACGGCCGATACGGTGGACATAATCTTCCGGCACGTTCGGCAGCTCGTAGTTCACCACGTGCGGCAGCTCTTCGATATCCAGACCGCGGGCGGCGATATCGGTCGCCACCAGCACGCGAATGCCGCCGGATTTAAAGTCGGCCAGCGCGCGGGTACGCGCCCCCTGGCTCTTGTTGCCATGGATCGCCGCGCTGCGGATGCCGTCTTTGTTGAGCTGCTCCGCGAGGTGGTTGGCGCCATGCTTGGTGCGGGTAAAGACCAGCACCTGCTGCCAGTTGCCTTCGCCGATAAGCTGCGACAGCAGCTCGCGCTTACGGTTTTTGTCAACAAAATGGACGTGCTGGGTGATCTGCTCGGAGGCCGTGTTGCGACGCGCCACTTCCACTTCCAGCGGGTTGTGCAGCAGTTTCTCAGCCAGGCCTTTGATCTCGTCGGAGAAGGTCGCCGAGAACAGCAGGTTCTGCCGACGCGGCGGCAGTTTAGCCAGTACGCGGCGGATGTCATGGATAAAGCCCATATCCAGCATGCGGTCCGCTTCATCCAGTACGAGGATTTCCACTTTATCGAGGCTGACGGCGTTCTGGTGTTCCAGGTCCAGCAGACGGCCCGGGGTGGCGACGAGGATATCGACGCCGCCGCGCAGCTTCATCATCTGCGGGTTGATGCTCACGCCGCCGAACACCACCAGCGAGCGAACATTCAGATATTTGCTGTAATCCCGCACGTTCTCGCCCACCTGCGCCGCCAGCTCGCGGGTCGGGGTCAGGATCAGCGCGCGCACCGGACGACGACCCTTCGCGTGCGGCTCGTTCTGGATCAGGCGCTGCAGCAGCGGCAGAGTAAAGCCCGCCGTTTTACCGGTGCCGGTCTGGGCGCTGGCCATCAGGTCGCGGCCCTGCAGTACCGCCGGGATCGCCTGCTGCTGGATAGGGGTCGGCTCAACGTAGCCCTGCTCAGCGACAGCGCGCAGGATATCGGGATTCAGGCCAAGGGAATCAAAAGACATAACAACTCCGAACCGCCCCGGCCCGGTGAAGGGCGTAGTTTTCAGGGAGATTATTGCGATAAGAGATGGCAAAAACCACAATGCCATGAAGGGGCGCAGTCTAGCAGATTTTGTGACAGGCCGCATAAAATCTGCAAAAGAATGCCGCGCCTGGCTGGCGGGGGGAAGAAGGCCGCTGAGGGCGCTCAGCGGCCAGGCGGGTCGCCGCAGCGCGGTTAACGCAGACGATACTTAATTTTTTCAACGATCTTCGCGGTGGAGATGCCGTAGCGATCGTGGAATTCGCGCCCCGGAAGATCTGCTGGCCTGCGATCTGATCCATTCCGACAGCACCTTAATTAACTGGAGCAACTGGCTGTCGTGGCACAAGGTCCGCGGCTGGCACAAAAACTTTATCTTTAATTTCGACCGGTCGTACATGAGCATCGAGGCGGCCCGGATGGGGATGGGGTTGATCCTGGAAAGCAATCTGCTGGCCGGCGGCCACGTGCGTCAGGGGCAGCTGACGCCGGTGTTTGCCGACGAGCGGAGTATGCCGGTCGGCGCGCACCACTTCGTCCTTCCCCACGCCAATGAACAGAAGGAAAAGGTCCAGCGCTTCTTCGCCTGGGTCGCCGGGGAGCTACAGGAAGACGGTTTTCATATTTAGTCCCGGCAAGTGGACAAACCGCCAGTCGGCGCCTAAAGTTAATCAATCGATTGATTAACTTTTTCAGAGCGCGATGACCAGTAAAGGCGAACAGGCAAAAAGCCAGCTTATCGCGGCCGCTATCGCCCAGTTTGGCGAGTACGGCCAGCATGCCACCACCCGCGATATTGCCGCCCAGGCCGGGCAGAATATCGCGGCTATCACCTACTATTTTGGCTCGAAAGACGACCTGTATCTCGCCTGCGGCCAGTGGATCGCCGATTTTATCGGTGACAATTTTCGCCCGCACGCCGAAGCGGCGGAGGCCCTGCTCGCCGGAGAGTCGCCGGATCGCCAGGCGATCCGCGCCCTCATCCTCAGCGCATGCCATAACATGATCCTGCTGCTGACCCAGGATGATACGGTCAACTTGAGCAAATTTATTTCCCGGGAACAGCTGGCGCCCACCGCCGCGTACCATCTGATCCACCAGCAGGTGATCGCCCCCCTGCACCACTATCTCACCCGGCTGATCGCCGCCTGGACGGGTCGCGATGCCGGTGATACGCAAATGATCCTTCATACCCACGCCCTGCTGGGCGAGGTGCTCGCTTTCCGTCTCGGGCGTGAAACCATCCTGCTGCGCACCGGCTGGACGCAGTTTGACGCGCAAAAAACCGAACAGATTTTTGAGGTCATTACCTGTCATATCGATTTCATCCTGCATGGGTTATCGCAAAGGAGTTTGGGCTGATGAAAAAACCCGTCGTTGTCATTCTGCTGATCGTGATTCTTCTCGCCGCGCTGGGCGGCGGCTGGTGGTGGTACCAGAGCAGCCGGCAGCAGCCGCTGACTCTGTATGGCAATGTCGATATCCGCACCGTCAATATGAGCTTCCGCGTCGGCGGCAGACTGGCCTCGCTGACCGTCGACGAAGGCGACAGCATCCGCGCCGGGCAAACCCTCGGCGAGCTTGACCGTGCCCCCTATGAAAACGCCCTGCTGCAGGCGCAGGCCAACGTCTCCACCGCCCAGGCGCAGTATGACCTGATGATGGCCGGCTACCGCTCGGAAGAGATTGCCCAGGCCGCGGCGGCAGTGAATCAGGCGCAGGCCGCTTACGACTACGCGCAAAACTTTTATCAGCGCCAGCTGGGTTTACGCGCCAGTAGCGCCATTTCCGCCAACGATCTGGAGAACGCCCGCTCCTCGCGCGACCAGGCGCAGGCAACGCTAAAGTCAGCGCAGGATAAACTACGTCAATACCGCGCCGGCAATCGTCCACAGGAGATAGCCCAGGCCAAAGCCAGCCTCGAACAGGCGCAGGCGGCGCTGGCCCAGGCTAAACTGGACCTGCACGATACCGTGCTGACCGCCCCTTCCGACGGCACGCTGATGACCCGCGCCGTCGAGCCCGGCACCATGCTCAACGCCGGCGGCACCGTGCTAACCCTCTCCCTGACCCATCCAGTATGGGTCCGCGCCTACGTTGACGAGAAAAACCTCGGCCAGGCACAGCCGGGACAAGCAGTGCTGCTCTATACCGACAGCCGGCCGGATAAACCCTATCACGGCAAAATCGGCTTTGTCTCGCCGAGCGCTGAGTTCACGCCGAAGACTGTCGAGACACCGGACCTGCGCACCGATCTGGTCTACCGTCTGCGCATCGTGGTAAACGACGCCGACGGCGCGCTGCGCCAGGGGATGCCGGTGACCGTCTCCTTTGACAACGGGAACGGACATGAGTGAGGCCGTCATCGCCTTAAACGGCCTGAGCCGCCGTTTCCCCGGGATGGACAGGCCAGCGGTGGCCCCGCTGACCTGTACGATCCGCGCCGGCTACGTCACGGGGCTGGTAGGCCCCGACGGCGCAGGGAAAACCACTCTGATGCGGATGCTCGCCGGGTTGCTCAAGCCTGATGAAGGCAGCGCCAGGGTGATTGGCTTTGACCCGCTGAAAGACGACAGCGCTCTGCACGCGGTGCTCGGCTATATGCCGCAGAAGTTCGGCCTGTATGAAGATCTGACGGTGATGGAAAACCTCACCCTGTACGCCGATCTGCGCAGCGTCACCGGCGAGGCGCGGAAAAAAATTTTCGACCGCCTGCTGGAATTCACCGCCCTTGGCCCGTTCACCGGGCGGCTGGCGGGCAAGCTCTCCGGGGGCATGAAGCAAAAGCTGGGGCTCGCCTGTACCCTGGTGGGTGACCCGAAGGTGCTGCTGCTGGATGAGCCCGGCGTCGGCGTCGACCCGATCTCCCGCCGCGAGCTATGGCAGATGGTGCACGAGCTGGCCGGCGACGGCATGCTGATCCTGTGGAGCACCTCTTATCTCGATGAAGCCGAGCAGTGTCGCGATGTGCTGCTGATGAACGAAGGCAAACTGCTCTATCAAGGGGAGCCGACGGCCCTGACGCAAACCATGGCCGGGCGCAGCTTTCTGGTCTCCAGCCCGCAGGAGAACAACCGCCGCCTGCTGCAGCGGGCGCTGAAGCTGCCGCAGGTTAGCGACGGCGTGATTCAGGGCAAATCGGTGCGTCTGATCCTGAAAAAGGAGGCGCGCATCGATGAGGTTCAGCAACATGACGATATGCCGTCGCTGCAGGTGACCGACACCGCGCCGCGCTTTGAAGACGCCTTTATCGACCTGCTCGGCGGCGCCGGGACCGCCGAATCGCCGCTGGGGGCGATTATCCATCGCGTTGACGGCAGCAAAGACGAAACGGTGATTGAGGCGCAGTCGCTGACTAAAAAATTTGGCGATTTCGCCGCCACCGACCACGTCGATTTCCAGGTCAAGCGCGGCGAGATCTTCGGCCTGCTCGGCCCCAACGGCGCAGGGAAATCCACCACCTTCAAAATGATGTGCGGCCTGCTGGTGCCCACCTCCGGCAAAGCGCTGGTGCTGGGGATGGATCTCAAGGTCAGCTCCGGCAAGGCGCGTCAGCATCTGGGCTATATGGCGCAAAAATTTTCGCTGTACGGCAACCTCAGCGTCGAGCAGAACCTGCGCTTTTTCTCAGGGGTCTACGGCCTGCGTGGCCGGGCGCAAAATGACAAAATTGCCCGCATGAGCGATGCCTTCGGTCTGAACAGCATCGCCCGCCACGCCGCCGACGAGCTGCCGCTCGGCTATAAGCAGCGGCTGGCGCTGGCCTGCTCCTTGATGCATGAACCCGACATTCTTTTTCTCGACGAACCCACCTCCGGGGTCGATCCCCTCACCCGTCGCGAGTTCTGGCTGCATATCAACAGTATGGTGGATAAAGGCGTGACGGTGATGGTCACCACTCACTTTATGGATGAGGCGGAGTATTGCGACCGCATTGGGCTGGTCTATCACGGCAAGCTTATCGCCAGCGGCACCCCGGACGCACTGAAGGCCCAGGCGGCGGATGACAACCAGACGGACCCGACCATGGAGCAGGCGTTTATTACCCTGATTAACCGTTGGGATAAGGAGAATGGCCATGAGCAGTAATCTCCTCTCCTGGCGGCGGGTCCGCGCCCTGTGCGTCAAAGAGACCCGGCAGATCGTCCGCGATCCCAGCAGCTGGCTGATTGCGGTGGTGATCCCTCTGCTGCTGCTGTTTATCTTCGGCTACGGCATTAATCTCGACTCCAGTAAGCTGCGGGTGGGGGTTCTGCTGGAGCAGCAGAGCGAAGAGGCGCTGGACTTCGTCCATACCATGACCGGCTCGCCTTATATCGACGCCACCGTCAGTGACAATCGCCAGCGGCTAATTGAGCTGATGCAGGCCGGTCGCATCCGCGCGATGGTGGTTATTCCGGTGGACTTCGACCGCCAGATGGCCCGCCCCGGCGCCACTGCGCCGCTCCAGCTCATCACCGACGGCAGCGAGCCCAATACCGCTAACTTCGCCCAGGGCTACGTGGAGGGTATCTGGCAGATCTGGCAGCAGCAGCGGGCGGAAGACCGCGGCGAGACCTTTGAACCGCTGATCGACGTGCAGATGCGCTACTGGTTTAACCCGGCGGCCATCAGCCAGCACTTTATTATCCCCGGGGCGATCACCATTATCATGACCGTGGTCGGCGCGATACTGACCTCGCTGGTGGTGGCCCGCGAATGGGAGCGCGGCACCATGGAGGCGCTGCTGTCGACGGAGATCACCCGCGCTGAACTGCTGCTGTGCAAGCTCATCCCCTATTACTTCCTCGGCATGCTGGCAATGCTGCTGTGTATGCTGGTGTCGGTGTTTATTCTCGGCGTGCCCTATCGCGGTTCGCTGCCGATCCTGTTTGTCATCACCAGTCTGTTTTTGCTCAGTACCCTGGGGATGGGACTGCTGATCTCGACGATCACCCGCAACCAGTTTAACGCCGCGCAGGTGGCGCTGAACGCCGCCTTTTTACCGTCGATAATGCTGTCCGGGTTTATTTTCCAGATAGACAGCATGCCGGCGGTGATCCGCGCGGTGACCTATGTGATCCCGGCGCGTTATTTCGTCAACACCCTGCAAAGCCTGTTTCTGGCGGGCAATATTCCGGTGGTGCTGCTGGTGAATGTGCTGTTTTTGATTGCTTCGGCGGTGATGTTTATCGGCCTGACGTGGCTGAAAACCAAACGGCGTCTGGATTAGGTTTTGCCCGGTGGCGCTGCGCTGACCGGGCCTACGGTTTAACCAACATCGATTATACGGTTCGCCGAACCCGTACGCCGGGCGAACGCAGTACCGCCCGGCGTTGTTGAATGGGCCAAAGGAGCTAATATGTTTCACCGTTTATGGACATTGATCCGCAAAGAGCTGCAGTCGCTGCTGCGCGAACCGCAGACGCGGGCGATTTTAATCATGCCGGTGCTGATTCAGGTGCTGCTGTTTCCCTTTGCCGCGACGCTGGAGGTGACCAACGCCACCATCGCCATCTATAACGAGGACAGCGGTCGCCACGCGGTGGAACTCACTCAGCGCTTTGCCCGCGCCAAAGCCTTTACCCACGTCCTGCTGCTGAAAAGCCCGCAGGCGATCCAGCCGACCATCGATGAACAAAAAGCCCTGCTGGTGGTGCGCTTCCCGGCGGATTTCTCACGCAACCTCGACAACTATCAAACCGCCCCGCTGCAGCTCCTGCTCGACGGGCGCAACTCCAACAGCGCGCAAATCGCCGCCAACTATCTGCAGCAGGTCGTGAAAAATTACCAGCAGGAACTGCTGGAGGACAAAGCGAAGCCGAACAATAGCGAACTGGTGGTGCGCAACTGGTATAACCCGAATCTCGACTACAAGTGGTTCGTGGTGCCGTCGCTCATCGCCATGATCACCACCATCGGGGTGATGATCGTCACCTCGCTGTCGGTGGCCCGCGAGCGCGAGCAGGGCACCCTCGATCAGCTGCTGGTCTCGCCTCTCGCCACCTGGCAAATCTTTGTCGGTAAAGCGGTGCCGGCGCTGATCGTCGCCACCCTGCAGGCGACTATCGTGCTGGCGATTGGTATCTGGGCCTATCAGATCCCGTTTGCCGGCTCGCTGCTGCTGTTCTATTTCACCATGGTGATTTACGGTCTATCGCTGGTGGGCTTTGGCTTATTGATCTCATCGCTGTGCGCCACGCAGCAGCAGGCGTTTATCGGCGTGTTCGTCTTTATGATGCCGGCGATTCTTCTCTCCGGCTACGTTTCACCGGTGGAAAACATGCCGCAGTGGCTGCAGGATCTGACGTGGATAAACCCGATCCGCCACTTTACCGATATCACCAAGCAAATTTATCTGAAGGATGCGAGTCTGGAGATTGTGTGGGGAAGTTTGTGGCCGCTACTGGTCATAGCGGCCACCACCGGCTCAGCGGCGTATGCGATGTTCCGAAGAAAGATTGCGTAATTTTTTATCTTTCGCCAGCAGCGAGACCACCGCCGGGCCTGCCAGTATCACCAGCCCGGCGAGGGCCAGCAGCAGGTTGTTGTGCAGCACGCGCGACAGCAGCCACAGCGCTATCATGGCGGCGCCGAAGTACCAGGTGGTGGTGAGCTCCTCAAGGAAGTCTCCCACATCGCGCCAGCGCGCCTCGTGATGACGCTGCAGAAACAGCATCGCCAGCAGCGTGACGCTGTAGAGGACGCACAGCCCTAATCCGACGCGCACCAGCGCGCCGCTCATCCATCCCATCACCAGCACTGCCACGACCAGTAGATGCAACATAATCTGCCAGCAACTAAGACCTGTTGCGACGCGTACACGTTGTTGCCACTTCATGGCTTCTCTCCTGAAGGATTTTTCTCTGCTACTCAGAGTACCGCACTTTACGGAAAATTCCGTAACACCGCATCTTTTTGTGACGTCTACTACACTATTTTATTCAGGAAAGTGACATTTACTGGAGAATTATGGCTGAGCCAACGTCGGGATTTTCGTTGAACGTGCTGACAATTAACACCCATAAAGGCTTTACGGCGTTTAATCGGCGTTTTATTTTGCCCGAGCTGCGCGAAGCCGTTCGCAGCGTCAGCGCTGACATAGTTTGCCTGCAGGAAGTGATGGGCGCTCACGAAGTTCACCCGCTGCATATCGAAAACTGGCCAGATACGACCCATTACGAATTTCTCGCCGACACCATGTGGAGCGACTACGCCTATGGGCGCAACGCGGTCTATCCGGAAGGTCACCATGGCAATGCCGTGCTGTCGCGCTTCCCGATTGAATACTATGAGAATCGCGATATCTCGGTCGGCAACGGGGAGAAACGCGGCCTGCTGTACTGCCGCATCGTGCCGCCTCAGAGCGGCGTCACGATTCACGTCATTTGCGTCCATCTCGGACTGCGTGCCGACCAGCGGCAGGCGCAGCTGGGGATGCTGACGGAATGGGTCAACACCCTGCCCGCCGGCGAGCCGGTGGTGGTGGCCGGGGATTTTAACGACTGGCGTCAGCAGGCTAACCAGCCGTTAAAAGCCCAGGCGGGGCTGGAAGAGATTTTTACCCGCGCCCGCGGACGCCCGGCGCGCACCTTTCCGGTCAGTTTTCCGCTGCTGCGCCTCGATCGCATTTACGTCAAGAACGCCCACGCCAGCCGCCCGAAGGCGCTGGCCCTCAAACAGTGGCGGCATCTGTCCGATCATGCACCCCTTAGCGTGGAGATTCATTTGTGAAATGTCGTTGGCAGGAAGGCAACCGCATTACGCTACTGGAGAACGGCGACCAGTACTATCCGGCGCTGTTTGCGGCCATCGGTCGCGCCAGCCGGCGGGTGATCCTCGAATCCTTTATCTGGTTTGAAGATGAGGTCGGCCGACAGCTGCACGCGGTTCTGCTGAAGGCCGCCCGCCGCGGCATCCAGGTGGAAGTGCTGCTTGACGGCTACGGCTCGCCGGATCTTAGCGATGAGTTTGTCGGCGAACTGACCGCCGCCGGGGTGATTTTCCGCTATTACGACCCGCGCCCTAAGCTGATGGGAATGCGCACTAACCTGTTCCGTCGCATGCACCGTAAAATCGTGGTGATCGACGACACCACCGCCTTTGTCGGCGGCATCAACTACTCCGCCGAACATATGAGCGACTATGGCCCGGAGGCGAAGCAGGATTACACGGTCCAGGTTGAGGGGCCGGTGGTGCTCGATATTCTGCAGTTCGAACTGGAGAATCTGCCCAACAGCGAAACCGCCCGCCGCTGGTGGCGCCGTCGTCGCCATCAGCCGGAGATCAACCAGACCCCCGGCGAGGCGCAGGCGCTGTTCGTCTGGCGCGATAATCAGGATCACCGCGACGATATCGAACGCCACTACCTGAAGATGCTGACCAGCGCCCGCCGGGAGGTGATAATCGCGAACGCCTATTTTTTCCCCGGCTACCGTCTGCTGCATGCGATGCGCAATGCCGCGCGGCGCGGGGTGCGGGTGAAGCTGATCGTCCAGGGCGAACCGGATATTCCAATTGTGAAATTTGGCGCCCACCTGCTCTATCACTACCTCGTCAAAGGCGGCGTGCAGATCTACGAATATCGCCGCCGTCCGCTGCATGGCAAAGTCGCCCTGGCGGACGACCACTGGGCCACCGTCGGGTCGAGCAACCTGGACCCGCTCAGCCTGTCGCTGAATCTGGAAGCCAATCTGATCATCCACGACAGGGTGTTTAACCAGACGCTGCGCGATAACCTTAACGGGCTTATCGCCCGGGATTGCCAGCGGATCGATAAAGCAATGCTGCCGAAACGCAACTGGTGGCGGCTGGGGGTGAGCGTGATGGCCTTCCACTTTCTGCGCCACTTTCCGGCGTGGGTCGGCTGGCTGCCGGCCCATACTCCGCGGCTGGCCAGGGTTAGCCCGCCGGTGCAACCGGAAATTGAAACGCAGGATCGCGTCGAGTCACCTACCAGGGATAATCCACTATGAGCAAATCGCACCCGCGCTGGCGGATGGCAAAAAGAGTGCTGACCGTGCTCTTTTTTATCGCCGTGACCGTCCTGCTGGTGATTTACGCGCAGAAGGTCGACTGGCAGGAAGTGTGGAAGGTGATCCGCGGCTACGATCGGCTGGCCTTGTTCAGCGCCATTGCGCTGGTCATCGTCAGCTATCTGATCTACGGCTGCTACGATCTGCTTGGCCGCGCCTGGTGCGGACACAAGCTGGCGAAACGCCAGGTAATGCTGGTGTCGTTTATCTGCTATGCCTTCAACCTGACCCTCAGCACCTGGGTCGGCGGCATCGGCATGCGCTACCGGCTGTACTCCCGGCTGGGGCTGAACAATAGCACCATCACCCGTATTTTTTCCTTAAGCATCACCACCAACTGGCTGGGCTATATCCTGCTCGGTGGGGTGATCTTTACGGCGGATCTGGTGAAGCTGCCGTCGCACTGGTACATCAGCCAGACCACCCTGCGGATTATCGGCGGAGCGATGCTATTTCTCACGCTGTGCTATCTCTTCGGCTGCGCGTTCGCCAAACGCCGTCACCTGACGATCAAAGGCCAGCGGCTGGTGCTGCCCTCCTGGCGATTCGCGCTGCTGCAGATGGGGGTCTCGGCGGCGAACTGGATGGCGATGGGGGCGATCATCTGGCTGCTGTTGGGCAGCGAGATTAACTATTTCCTGGTATTGGGAGTACTGCTGGTGAGCAGTATCGCCGGGGTGATTATCCACATCCCGGCCGGGATTGGCGTGCTGGAGGCGGTGTTTATCGCCATGCTCTCCGGGGAAGAGATTTCGAAGGGGGCGATCATCGCCGCCCTCCTCGCCTGGCGCGCGCTCTATTATTTCCTGCCGCTGCTGCTGGCGACGGTGGCCTATCTGCTGCTGGAGAGTCGGGCGAAAAAGCTGCGGCAAAAGAACCAGCGCAAGCTGGCCCGCGAGTGAAATCGCCCGGCGGCGCTGCGCTTGCGCGGGCCTACGAGGTGTGAGCCTGTGAGAGGGTCCTCCAGGCCGGGTAAGGCACAGCCGTCATCCGGCAACTTCACGGGTACTGCGCCTGGCGTCTCGCCCGGCGGCGCTGCGCTTGCGCGGGCCTACGGGGTGTGAGCCTGTGAGAGGAACTT